>WTGR01000347.1 GCA_011523485.1 Acidobacteriota bacterium | reverse complement strand
GCGGGCTCGACATGAAGTACGACCTGGAGATGATCATCGACGGCTACCCGGGGCTGGAGCACTCGTTCCCCATCTTCCCGCTCTACCGCGACGTCGTCAGCCTCGCCGCCGAGACCCGCATGGCCTACACGCCGACGCTGCTCGTCTCCTACGGCGGACCGTTCGGCGAGAACTGGTTCTTCACCCGCGAGAACCCCCACGACGACCCGAAGCTCCGGCGGTTCATCCCGCACGGCGAGCTCGACCGCCTCACACGCCGCCGCGGGGCCGGGGTCGACGCGGGGCCGGGCGGCTGGTTCCGCGAGGAGGAGTACGTCTTCCGGCAGCACGCCGAGGGCGTGAAGGCCATCGTGGAGGCGGGCGGCGTGGCCGGGGTCGGCAGCCACGGGCAACTCCAGGGCCTCGGCTACCACTGGGAGCTGTGGGCCACGCAGTCCGGCGGCCTGTCGGAGCACGACGCGCTGCGCGTGGCCACCGCGCTGGGCGCGGAGGCCATCGGCCTCGACGGCGACCTCGGCTCGATCGAGCCCGGGAAGCTGGCGGACCTCGTCGTCCTCGAGGCCAATCCGCTGGACGACATCCGGAACACGAACCGCATCCGCTACGTGATGAAGAACGGCCGCCTGTACGATGCCGACACGCTCGACGAGACGTGGCCGCGCGAGCGCCCGCTCGGCAACCCGGTGTGGCTGGGAGACGATCCGGACGGGGTCGCCGCGGGCGTCCGGTAGCCGGACGGACGCTTCGCGGCAGTCGTACGCCGTTGCTGCGGCGCGGACTCCTAGTTGGCCGGGGCGGGCGGCAGCGGGGTCGGGGTCTGCCGCTCGTAAGCGGCGTACGTCGACTCGACGGCGGCCCGAACATCATCTACCCGCGCGCCGGACGCCCGGAGCCGCATCGCGTGACGCGCGACGTCGATGCACACGATGCAGGCCATTCCGTGGGTGTCCCACTCGCGTACGCTGCCGTCCGGATTGCGCGACTGCACGAAACAGTCCGAGTTGCGCTTGTGGCCGCGAGTCTCGCACCCGCAGTAGCACGGGACGTAGTCGAGCACCTGGGGATTCTGCGCCGCGAAGATGTACGCGTCCCTGATGTCCTGCGGCGAACGGGGCACGAGGTTCGACACCAGGGGCAGCGGCGGCAACGGCGCGTCGGCCGCCGGGATCGGCGTCGGCTCGCCCGCCGGTGGGGGAGCCTGCCGCTCCGGGTTCGCGACGCTCTCGTCGCCGGTTTCGGACGCGGCGGAGGCCAGCTCGCCGTCCGGGGAGCCCGGGGTGTCGCTGCTCGACGGAAGCAGCACCAGCGCGGCCGCTACGGCCACCACCAGCACACCGCCGATCAGGATCCAGGGAGGTCCGCCGCTTGCCGGCTCCGGCCGCGGAACCGACGCCTTCGACACACGTGATCTCTTGCGCCCACCCATGGCCTGATTCTAGGAGATTCGCGCCGCGGAACGCAACGCGGTTGCGTGCCGAGGTCGCGCGAGCACGCGGTGCGGCGACCGGGGTGGATCAGCGCGCGCCCAGCGCGAAGGTCATCGTCCCGTCGATGACGACGTCGTCGCCGACCCGCGCGAAGCCCTTCAGGCGGCCCATCCGGCTCCGCAGCCGGACGACCTCGGCCTCGATCACGACCACGTCGCCCGGATGCACGGGCCGCAGGTAGCGGACGCGCTCGATGCCGGTGAAGAACGGCAGCTTCTGGCGGTTCTCGGACTTGGCGAGTATCAGTATGGCGCCGACCTGCGCCACCGCTTCGGTGAGAATCGTCGGCGGCAGGACCGGCGATCTACCGCGCCGGTCGGAGAGGTAGCGTTCGTTCAGGGATACGTTCTTGATGCCGACGATGCGCTTGTCCAGCTCGAACTCGGTGATGCGGTCGACCAGCAGAAAGGGATAGCGGTGCGGAAGGATGCGTTCAATCGCCGCGTTGTCGAGAGGAAGCGTGAGGCCGGTCGTCACGGGGGGAGTATATCGCCCGCCGGCGGTCCGCGGGAGGCACCGGCAGTGAAGAGGCCGCGACGGAGCGTCAGTGCCCAACGATACGGGATGCGGCGATGCCAGCGCCTGCCTGTGATGGTGCATCCCGCACGCTCCGTGCGGCCACCCTCCACTCAATCAAGACCCGTGCCGGTTTCGCGATTCGGGGAAACCCCGAGAATCCGGCCGTGCTCGTGCGGGGTGCATCGTTCGAGCGTCCTGTTTAGCGACCGGGGGTGACCTCCAGAAGGGTCGCTGGCCCGACCAGCCTCGCCGAACGCGACCGCTGCGGTCGCGCTACGGCCTCCGCCTGCCGCGCAACCGGGCCTGACCGGAAGTCTACGCCGTTCTACGGCGCAGACTCCTGGCTGGAGGGGTCGGCGGCAACGAGGGTGGCCAGTTGCGCGGCGATGATGGTCGCCGTCGACTGCACGGCGTCGCTGGTCTCCCACCCGTCGTTCACTTCCAGCGTCATGACCCCGGCCCGGTCCTCGGCGGAGGCGAGCGGGGCCACGAGCGCGCCGGGGGTGTCCGCGCCGCCCGGAACGACCTGCAGGCGTTCGTCGCGGTAGGCGGCCGCCGCCGCGTTGTCGCTGTCGCAGGGTATCGTGCCGAGCCGCGCCAGCGCCGCCGCCGGATAGCCGTGGGCGATGGCCGGCCGGAGCGCGTTGCCGGTCCCGTCGCGTACCCACACGATGACGCAGCTCGCGTTCAGCAGTTGCGCCGCCCGGGCGAGCAGGGGGGGCAGTTCGGCCGCGTTCGCGGAGCGACCCAGATCCGTGCAGAGAGCCGCGGCAAGCCGCAGCTCCGGCGCGACGGCGGGGGACCGCGACACGGATTCGGCCGCGGCCGGAGGTTCGCTTCGCTCGGGCTCGAGGTCGAGGAACAGGCGTCCTTCCAGCGACGCCGGTTCCTGCACGCCCTCGGTTGCAGCATCCTTCGGCGCGTCGGGCGTCGCGGTCGGCCGCCCGGCCGGAAACGGGGAAACCAGGAGCGCGAACAGCACGCCGGCCCCCGCGGCCCCGCCGACCGCGATGAGTTGCAGTCGCCGCCGGCCGCTTGCCGCGGCGTCGACCGCCTCGCGCTCGATGCGTCGCGCGCGCTCGATTTCATCGGCGGCCGAGCGGCCCAGATCGGCCCCGTCGGCAAAGATGAGATCCGACGCCATCAACTCCTGGCCCGCCGCCGCGTGGTCGCGGGCCCGCTCGTCCATGCGCAGCAGCGCTTCTATCAGGGAGGCCGCCTCGTCGAGGGCGGCGGCCGTGGCGGGCCGGGTGGACATCGAGGACAGGGTCGCCAGCTCGACCGCCAACTCCTCTATCCGCGCCGCGACGTCCGCGACCCAGTAGTCCCGGTCCTGGCCCGCGGCGACGTATGCCTGCTGGGCGGCGCGCAACTCGGCGAGCGACAGCCGGAGCCCCCACGCCCCGGCGTCGAAAGCGCGCCCCGCCTGCTGCGCCTCCGCGATCCGCTGGCCCGTGAGAAAGGCGAAATAGCCTGCCGTGACGCTGACGCCGAGCACGGCGACGAGCGCCGCTCTGAGCCACATCCGGCGCATCGGTGGACCTACTATAGCACCGGCCCTGGGCAAGCAGTCCGGGTTGCGCCCGGCGGCCAGGCGCCGCGATCGACCGATACAGTAACCGTCACGATGACTGCAGGCATCATCATCAACCCGGCGGCGGGACCGCGGCGCCGGCCGCCGGCCGACGTGGCGGTCCGCCGCGCGCAGGCGGCCCTGCGGACGTGCTCCGTGGATGGCGAGGTGTGCGTCACGGAGCAGCGCGGGAACGCGAGGACGCTGGCGCGATCGATGATCGCCGGCGGCGCGCGGACGGTCGTGGCCTGGGGAGGCGACGGCACCATCAACGAGGTGGCGGCCGAGGTGGCCGCGGCGAGGGCGACGTTGGGTGTGGTGCCCGGCGGGTCCGGCAACGGGTTCGCGCGCGGGCTGGGCCTCGAGCGCCGCGCCGAGGCCGCCCTCCGCACGGCGATCTCGGGTTCGGTACGCGTAATCGACACGGGGAGCATCGACGGGCGATTGTTCGTCAACGTCGCCGGCATCGGCTTCGATGCGCACATGGCGGCCGTGTTCAACCGGCTGTCGACGCGGGGTGCGCCGGCGTACTTCCGGGCGGGTATCCGCGAGTTGCGCTCCTACCGGGCGGCCACCTACACCGTCCGCACCCCGGACGAGACCTTCACCATGCCCGCTTTCCTGGTGGCGATCGCGAATTGCCGCGAGTACGGCAACGGCGCCCTGATCGCGCCCCGCGCGCGTCCCGACGACGGCGTGCTGGAGCTGGTCTGCATCCCGGCCCGGCGGTTGCCGTGGCTGTTGTGCCAGTCGTTCCGGCTATTCGCGGGCACTATCGACCGGCTGCCGGGGATTCGCCGCGTCTCGGCGACGGCCATCGAGCTGGCTGCCGACCGACCGCTCGCGTTTCACGTGGACGGCGAGGTGCACGCCGGGGGACGCAGCCTGCGCGTCCGCGTCGACGGGGCCTCGCTTCGCGTGCGCGTGCCGCGAGCTGCCGAGGCTGGGAAGATCGCGGCTAGGAGCTTGCGCCGCAGAACGCAGCGAAGCGGAGTTCTGGGTCGCAAGGTCGTGGAGTGGGGGGATGGGCCGAAACGCCGAGCCGGCGAGGCGTTTCGGGGCGCTAGTCGGCGGTGACGCCGGTCCCGGCGCCGTCCCGCGGGTGGAGGATGGCGTAGGCCGGCAGGCCGATGGCCTCGAAGGTCTCCATCACCTCGCGCGCGGGCGAGACGCCGAGATCCTCCGCCTGGAACTTGACCTTGACGTACTCGTCGAGCGCCGCCTGCACGCCGGCGGCCTGGAGGGTCGTCCTGTCCATGGTCAGGCAGTTCTTGCACCACGTCGCCCAGACGTCGACGAGCACCGGCTTGCCCTCGGACTCGGCGGCGGCCAACCCGCGGGCGAGCGAGGGGTGCCAGCCCTCGCTCACCAGCTCCTGCACGCTCTCGGCGACCAGCTCCGGATCGACCCAGCGCTGACTGAACAGGCCGTAGGACAGGTACCCGTAGTAGACGGCCGTGCCGAGAATGAACACGCCGAACGCGTGCTTGACCCGCACCATCCAGGGCCCGGGCTTCGGCATCAACGTCAGTCCGGCGCCGGCGATCGGCCACGGGATGGCCATCCCGATGCCCAGCACGAAAGGCAGCGCGAGCGCCAGCGTGGTCCCCGTGCCGTACAGGTTGCTGGAGAAGACGATGACCTGGATCACGACCGGCGCGACGCAGGCGCCCGCCAACAGCGCCGCCACGCCGCCCATGCCGAACGCCAGCAGGAACGATCCCCGTCCGGAGGAACCGCCGGCGAAGCGGTTCTGGAAGCGCGAGAAGTCGATCGTGACGACGTCGAACATCGCCAGCGTCAGCACGACGAACAGCAGTGCGATGCCGAGGTTGAACCAGGGCGAGGCGTTGATCGTGCCGAAGGTTCCCGCCGTCAGGATCACCACGAGCCCGAGCACGCCGTACACCAGCGCCATGGCCAGGCCGTAGGCGCTTCCCAGCGAGAAGCCGCGCAGCCGCGAGCCGGCGCGGGCGCCCGCTCCGATGATCGCCAGATTGATCGGGATCATCGGCAGCACGCACGGCGTCAGGTTCAGCGCGAGTCCGCCGATGAGGATGAGGGCCAGGATGGCCAACGGGCCGCGTCCCTCGAACCATCCCCGCTCGACCTCGCCCGACTCGGCGCGCCGGATGAATTCGAGGAACTGCTCCTCGTTCAGGTAGCCGCCGGTGGTTGCGGCGACCGTGAACCGCTCCAGCCGCGCCAGCACGTCGCCCTCGTCGACGGGCTCGGCCGGGGGCGGCGAAGCGGTTCGCGGCGGATCGGCGGCGCCCGCCGCGGTGAAGGCCATCCGCTCGAACAGCTCGGCCCCCGTCGGCGTGCGCACCTGATCGCCGGGCACGATGCGGACCTGGAACGCCAGCCTGGCGGTCGCCGGGATGTAGCACATGCGCTCGTCGCACGCCTGGTAGCGGAGCGAGGCCGGCACCTCGTAGTCGCCCGGCGCCAGGTCTCCCTCGATGGCAAGGGCGACGCCGATGGCGAAGGTCTCCTCGAAGACGGCCAGGGGCTGTTCCGCGCCCTGCTGCTCCAGCATGACCGGCTCCGGCCAGGCGAGGCCCGCGACGGCGATCCCGGCAGGCGGTTCGACCGTGAGCACGGTGGGGATCAGAAAGTCCTCGAGCGGTTCGTTCGAGTTGACGTGCAGGCCGCTTCCCGCGGGCTCGAGCCGGGCGTCGACGGCGACCCGATGCGTGGAGCCGGCGTGCGCCACATCGGCCTCGGCCACCGTGGCGATGTCGATCGAGATCCGCCCCGGCTGCGCCGTCGCGGCCGTCGGCGCACTCAACGCCGCGGCGCCCGCGGCCAGCGCCCAAAGTGTCCGGCGCACGAGCCCGGAACTATCCAATCTCGACAAGCGCCCCTCCATCCTCGTTGACCTCCACGTCCCGGAGCCGGCCGCGGAGCGGCACCCGCACCTCGGTCACCTCGCCGGCGACCGGCACGACCAGCGTCTCGCGGGCGTTCCCCCGATAACGGAGCGTGACGGTGATCGGCACCTCGAAGAGCTTGCCGCGCTGCTCGAACCGCAGCACGGCTTCCCGACCGCCGGAGCCGGACTCGGTCCGGTACCGGAAGTCGATGTCCGGCAGATCGTCCTCGTGAATCCAGCGATCGAAGAACGCCGTGAGCGATCGCCCGGATTCGGTCTCGAACGCCCGGATCAGGTCGTCCGTCCCCGCCTTTCGGAACCGCATCTCGTTGTAGTAGCGCCTGATCCCGGCAAAGAACGTATCGTCCCCGAGCAGGCGCCGCAGCATGTGCAGCACCATCGCGCCCTTGTTGTAGACGAGCGCCCGGAACACGCGCGGCTCGTTCTCGATGCGTCCCAGGCGGTTGCCGAGATACACCGGACCTTGATCCGAATGCCGCAGGCTCCAGCGGCGCATCTGGGCGAGCACGTCGGAGAAGACCTCCGGCCCGCTGCGGTGCTCGGCGTAGAGGGCGGCGAAGTACTGCGAGAGGCCCTCGCTCAGCCACTGCTCGTGGTAGTTCTTCCACCCGACGGCCTGACCCCACCACTGGTGCGCGAGCTCGTGGGCCAGGAAGAAGGCGGGATACGAGCTGAAGGCGACCGGGTCGGTGCGCCACGACATCATGACCCCGGGGGGCAGCGGCAACGGTTGATTCAGGACGGCGAAGTGCGCCGGGCTGTGACCCCCGGGCAGGATCGCGTCGGTCAGGGCGAGGGTGAACGTGGGGTACGGAACGTCGCCGACGAGCGCGGCGTAGAAGCCGAGAATGTCCGCGGCGTCGTCGTAGAATCGGCCGGCCCGATCCCGGGTGCGCTCGTTGGACTCCACGACCAGGCGCACGCTGTCGTAGGACACGCCGTGCCTCACCGTCCCCGTCTGCGGAGCGGCGTCCAGCGTCACCATGCCCGCACCGTCCGCAACCGGCGCGAACCTGCTGATCAGGCAGGAAAGATAGCGTGCCGGCTGAAGCGTGACGTACCGGAACCGCCGCGTCCCCGCGGCGGCGTCGCGGCTCGTCGCCCAGACGGGTGGGTTGTCGTCGGTCGGCTCGCCGCTCGCGACGACGCCGTAGTCGCCCGGCACCGTCAGGTCCATCGTCGCGGTGGCGTAGTCCGACGTGCCCGCCCGCGGATACCAGTGGCTCGAGTTGCTGTAGATGTAGCGGGGCGCGCCTATGCCGAAGAGCGCGATCGCGCCGACGGAGTCCAGTCCGAACCCCCGCCGGCCCATCCAGTTCTCGTCGAGCTCCTGCGCCTCGAGCAGCC
The DNA here is from genome assembly GCA_011523485.1 of Acidobacteriota bacterium. Next base: position 961 of record WTGR01000347.1, on the reverse strand, counting down.
CGGAGTACTCGATTTCCAATGTGAACTCGGCGCCGACGGGCGGGACGCCGCTCGGCAGGCTGACGACGACGTTGTCCCGGCCGCGCATGCGGAAGAACAGCAGCGGGCCCAGCTCGTTCGAGACGACCGAATGCACCTCGAGGTCCTCCGCGAGGCGCAGGGTCAGCGACGTCAGGTTCGGTCCGGTGACGCGCACGGCCAGCCGGGCCCGGCCGGTGATGAAGCAGCCGCGCAGCCGGGGCTGCGCCCGCATCGACTCGCGCGCCACGCCGGCGGGCTGGAAGGAAGCCGCGATCCGGTAGTCGAGGACGTCGTAGGCGACCCCGTCGTCCTCGCTGTAGTAGCGGCCCTGCACCGCGCGCTTCTGCGCCGACGAGTAGAGGGCGATGATGCGCTGGCTCTCCCGCTCGTAGAGCGAGACGTCCTCCGGTTGATTCGCGGACTGCGCAAAGGTCAGCGTCCCGTAGCGGTCGGTCAGCATGTCGGCGATGAAGTCGCCGCCGCCGGGCGTGAGCGACCAGGCCTTGTCGCTCAGATCGCCCAGGTCGAGCCCGAACGACAAGGGTGCGAACTCGTCGAAGATCTCGCGGGCGCGTTCCAGCTCGCCGCGGTCGACCGCGCGCGCACGCAGGCCGTCGACCGAGACCCGCGCCGCGAACCGCGCCGGGTTCAGCCGCACGAACGCCGCCGAGAGATCGGCCTCCAGGGTCTCGCGTCCGGTCAGCAACCGAACCTGCCCTCGTTCGGCCTCGGGCGCGGGTGCGAAAGTGAGGACGCCGTCGCCGAGGAGCACCATCGCGGTGATGCCGCCCGCGTCGGTCTCGGCGACGAAGACGCTGCCCCGCACCATGCGCAGGGTCATGTCCTCGCCCGCGATGACGAGGTTCGTGGCGTCGTACGCCACGTCGGGGTTCAGCGTGAGATTGAGGAGTCCTTCGACGACGTCGACGCGTTCCTGGCC
>WTGR01000650.1 GCA_011523485.1 Acidobacteriota bacterium | reverse complement strand
TAGTTGCCGGGCCGCACCTCGGTCGCCGACACCCGCATGACGTCGTCGAAGGGCAGCGGCGTGAACAGGTTGAAGTTCGGGGTCTCGCCCTCCGCGTCGATCTTCCACGCGATCGGGAACTCGATGACGTAGTCCGGATCCAGCCCGTCGGGATGGCTCCAGCCCGCCGCCGCGAAGTCGGGCGGCTCGGGGGCCGGCCCGTCGCCCTGCGGCGCGCCGCCGTCGACCCACGCGACGATCGTCTCGATCTCCTCGTCGCTCAGGCTGATGTCGTTGGAGAACTCGCCGAACCGCGGGTCGGCGAACCAAGGCGGCATCTCGCGCGAGACGACCTTCGCCTTGATGGCCCGCGCCCACGGCCGCGCGTCGCGGTACGACAGCAGCGACATCGGCGCCACCTGGTTCGGCCGGTGACAGCTCGCGCAGTTGTCGAGCAGGATGTCCCCGACGTGCTCGTTGTAGGTGGGCGTACCCTCGGCCGCGACCGCGGGAACGGCCGCGAGGGACAAAGCGATCACGATGCCGGCGGACAGTGCGACCAATCGCGTCATCGGTCTGATCTCCAGGATGTTGCCGATTCTCGGGCCGGCGCGCTCGACACGGCTGCGAACGCCGACACAATCAGTTCCTGATCCTAATGCCTGCGGCGCAGCGGTTCAATCGGCATCCCTCGCCGCTGCAGACGCGGCCGCCCGGCGGGTCCAACCCGGCGCGTGATCCCCAGGCGCCTCGACCGTGCCCGGTGAGCGCTTCCAACGGCCCGGCGCCAGGCGCGGGTCCGGCGACCGAGCCCGCGTGTAAGATGGGCCTGTTCGACGGGGACACATCGCCGCGTGGTGCGGCGCGCAGGCTCGAGGAGGATGCGATGCGACAGTCGATCCGCGTGTTGACGGCGGCGCTGGCGGCGGCGGGGTTCCTGGCCGACGTGGATCTGCGGGCGCAGGAAACCGAGGGCGCGAACGGAGTGCTGCCGTGGGCCTACGTGCTCAACGAGCCGGTCGAGAACGCGGACACGCCCGATCCCGACGAGATCGTCACGGTGCCCGGCTCCAGCGTGTCGATGCCGCGCTCGGCCATCAATATCGACAACGGTCCGCCCGACTGGCACCCCGACGCCCATCCGCCGATGCCGGAAGTCGTGGCGAGCGGCGGCGGCGAGGGCGTCGTCGCGTGCGGCTACTGCCATCTGCCGAACGGTCAGGGCAAGCCGGAGAACGCCGGCGTCGCCGGCCAACCCTACGAGTACATCGTGCAGCAGATGACGGACTGGCGGAACGGTCTGCGCAGGCCCGGCGAGCCGCGCATGGGCCCGCCCTCCTTCATGGAGCGGATCGGACTGGCTACCACCGACGCGGAGGCGCGGATCGCAGCCGAGTACTTCTCGTCGATCGACTTCAAGCCGTGGGTGCGCGTCGTGGAGACCGACGCGGTGCCCAAGACGCGCTTCGCGGGGTGGATTCACGAGGTGATCGAGGGCGGCGGCGCCGAGCCGATCGGCACGCGCGTGGTCGAGACGCCGGAGGACCTGACCCGGACCAAGCTGCGCGACGACGCTTCCGGCTTCATCGCCTACGTGCCGTCGGGCGCAGTGGGGCGGGGACGCAACATCGTGCTCACGGGGGGCGACAACTCGGTGGCCTGCACCACCTGTCACGGCGCCGATCTGCGCGGCCTGGGCCCCGTGCCGGCGCTGGCCGGCCGCTCGCCGAGCTACATGGCGCGGCAACTCTACGACCTGCAGACCGGCGTGCGGGACGGGGCGTGGTCGGACCTGATGGACGCCGCGGTGGAGAACCTCACGCTGGAGGACATCGTGAACATCGTGGCCTACACGGCCAGCCTCGAGCCGTAGGAAACACGAATTCGAAGCGAGGGGCCTGATGGAGATGATCGGATAGCGCCGCCCTCAGTTCGCCCCTTCGCCTTCGACCGGCTCGATTCTCAGCACTGCCCCTGCCTCGTGGTCCGTCGTCACGTACAGCAGGTGAAACATGCTGGCGTTGAAGCCAGGAATGTACCGAAATGGTGCGCTGCCGTTGAGGAACGCGGCACGCGTGACGTCCAGCCCATGGGCTTGGTGGTCGAGGTCCCAACTGTCGTTCAGGTGCTGGTAGTACCAGACAATCTCCCCCG
>WTGR01000946.1 GCA_011523485.1 Acidobacteriota bacterium | reverse complement strand
CGGCAGGATCGTCACCGTGCGCATGCGCCCGATGGCCCTCGCCGAACGCGCCGTCGCCACGCCCACCGTGAGCCTCGCCACCCTGCTCACCGGCACGCGTCCCGCGCTCGGCGGCGCCACGAATCTGTCGCTGACCGACTATGCGCACGAGATCACGCGGTCGGGCTTCCCGGCGCTGCGCAACTACGCCGGACGCCTGCTTCGCACGCAGCTCGACGGCTACATCGACCGCCTCGTGGAACGGGAATTCGTCGAGCTGGGGAACCGCATACGGAACGCCGGCGCGCTACGCCGGTGGCTCACCGCCTATGCCGCCGCATCCTCCACGACGGCATCCTACGAGACCATCCGCGACGCAGCGTCAGCGGGCGAATCCGACAAGCCGGCGAAGACGACCACACGGCCCTACCGGGCCGTCCTGGAGCAACTGTGGATCATCGAGCCGCTTCCGGCCTGGGCACCGACCCGAAACCGGCTCCGGCGGCTCGCGGCCGCCCCCGCCCACCAGCTTGCCGATCCCGCGCTCGCGGCCCGACTTCTCGGCGTCGACGCCGGAGCGCTCGTCGATGGCGTCGCCGGCGGTCCTCTCATCCCGCGGGAGGGCACGCTCCTCGGCGCCCTGTTCCAATCGCTCGTCACGCTCTCGGCCAGGACCTACGCACAGGCCAACGAAGCGCGTGTCGGACATCTCCGGACACGCGGCGGGGAGCACGAGATCGACCTTGTCATCGAGCGCCGCGACGGCCGCATCGTGGCTGTCGAGGTCAAGCTCTCCGCGACCGTGGACGACGCAGACACCCGCCACCTCAAGTGGCTCGCGGACCGCCTTGGCCCCGATCTGCTCGACGCCGCCGTCATCACCACGGGTTCCGAAGCGTACCGCCGCACCGACGGCATCGGGGTCATCCCGGCAGGGCTGCTGACCGCCTGACGGAATCCTAGCTGCGCGACACCACCCGGAACGACCACCAGCCGTCCGGCCGCGGCGAGCCGAGCGGCGCCGGCGGGTTGGCCGGCTCCTCCAGCGAGTGCAGCTTGTCGAGCCTGGCGACCCAGGCCGTGTCGAGCTCGTCCGGGTCCATCGCCCGCGTCAGTTGGACGGGATAGACCGTGCCGTCGAGGCGCAGCCACGCCGTGCCGTCGTCCACCGCGAAGCCGGACCAGCGCTTGCCGTCGCAGTTCGAGCAGCTCAGGTACAGGTCGCCGCTCCCGGTGGCAAAACAGTTCAGGTTGATGGCATGCGGCAGCAGGCCGGCGCGGATCTGGATCTGGCACAGCGTCACCTGGTTCGCGAACGTCCAGTCGCTCACCGGCTCCTGGTGCTCGGCGCCGAACAGAACGGCCCCCGGCATGCGGTCGCACGGACAGGTGGCCGACCACGCGTAGAAACCGATCCCGAGCACGACCACGAGAGCCACCGGTGCGCTGATGGCCGGGCGCGCCAACGCCTTGTCGAGCAGGCCGCGGATATCTGTGCTCATCGATTCGCCTCCCTATTGTCCCGTTGTGTCTCCAAAGGAAGAGATCTCGCCCGCGTCGCGGTCGCCCGCGTCGGGATCGAGCCCGGGCCGGACCAGCGCCGGCCGCGCCCCGTCCCGCGCCCAGGCGGGACTCGGGGCCTGGACGACCGGTTGCAGGTCGGCGGCCTGAAACGACCGGGCCACCTGCGCGGCCGCGGGCTCCCCGTAAGTGGTGGAGCGCTGCCTCGGCGTCCGGCCGGCCCCGCAGATCAGGGCCTCCATCCGCTCCGGCAACAGCTCCTGGCCGAACCCCGCGCCGGCGGCCCGCGTGATGCTCTCGTTCATCAGGGTGCCGCCCAGGTCGTTCACCCCGGCGTTCAGGCACGCGCGCACGCCGCGCGGTCCCATCTTCACCCACGACGCCTGGATGTTCGGCACCAACGGGTGCAGCGCCAGCCGCGCGACCGCGTGCATCAGCAGCGACTCGCGGAACGTCGGACCGCGGCGCGCCTTCCCCTTCAGGTAGATGGGCGCCTCCATGTGCACGAAGGGCAGGGGCACGAACTCGGTGAACCCCCCGGTGCGCGCCTGCAGCCCCCGGATGCTCGCCAAGTGGTGGGCCCAGTGCCGGGGCCGGTCGATGTGGCCGTACATGATGGTCGCGGTGGTCCGGA
>WTGR01000538.1 GCA_011523485.1 Acidobacteriota bacterium | reverse complement strand
GGAGATCGTGGACCGAGCCGGGAATCTGAATCGCGTAGAGGTTGTCGTCCTTCCAAGCTCGGATCCTGGCCTGGCCGTGGAGCGCCTTGAACAGCCCCTTGTTGTTAGTCACGTGCGCGGCGATCGAGATACCTCCCTGGTCACGCACGCAAGCGAGCAGATCCGAGAACGACTTGTCGCAGACGTCACTGGATGTCGTGGTCGAGCGCACACCGCACTCTCCAAGACAGCGGTTCAGTTGTCCATCAGCAAAATCCGGAGGATAGAGACAGAGTACGTGTATGCCTTCCGTCGAGGCCAGCTCGAAGCCCGGAAACACGTGGACCGCGCGCTCTTGCGCGGCGGCGCGAATCGCCGCTAGCCCGCCAACGTGATTGTGATCCGTCACGGCCAACACGGTGATCCCGAGATCCTTGGCCTTCTCGATCATCACCTGGGCGTATTCCGCCTCGTTCGCCACCGACGGCTGGCCACGGTACGTGCCCGAGTAGTGGCGTGGATTGACCTGCAGCGCGCACTTGCGGAACTCGGCGCCCGCCGGTTGCTTCAACGCGATCGCGAGTGAATCGTTCTTGCTCACGCAGCTTCCCTTGGAACGGACCGGCACTCGGTGAAGAGGCGTTCAAACATGGTCGTTCTCCACGGCGCCGGCTACGATGCGGGCGGCGTCGGCGTCGGTGCGCCAGTGGGCGACCCCGAGGGAAGCGAGGTATCGAAGAACTGCCGTCAGGCCTTCGCGCCGCGGCCAGTAGTCGCCGGACAGCTCGGTCCGCAGCCACGTGAGACTGTCCGTCGGGTCGCCACCGCCCTCCACCGCGCGCCAGACGGCATAGAGGGCGTGCCGAACCAGGCTCCGGCCGAAGGTGGAATCCCCCAGTTCCCGGTTTCCGAGCTCCGAAGCGGTCTTCAACCGGGTTTCGTTCGCCTTGCCGGTGCGGACCAGGGCGCGGTAGTCGCGCACGCCGAAGCCGCGGGCGAACTCCTGGTAGACCCCGGCGCGGTAGTCGCCGTGGCTCTCGACCTCGAGCCCCTTAAGGTAGAGCCTCTCCTCGGGGCCGAGTTGCCGCCACAGATGCGCGGGCAGGCCGTTCGGCACGAGAGCGTGGCTCGCCGTCTTCACCGCGTCCTCGATGATCCGTTCGATGGGATTGTCTTCGCCCGCGCCCCGCTCACGCGAGAGTTGGTAGGCGACGTCGATGTCGCTCTCTCGCCCGGAGAACGCCACGACCCGGACCTGCCCGATGTCGTCCGGTGTGTAGAAGCCGCCCATGACCGCGGCCCGCAATGCCGGATGCCTGGCGAGCAGCCCGAGCGCCAGCAGGTTGTGCGTCTTGCCGCCGCCCATCGCCTGCGTCAGCTTGAAGACGCCCTGGGTGGACCTGCCCTCGAGCCGGCGGCAACCCTCGGTGAGGAGCGTCCGCATCCCCTCGGTAACGTGGTTCTCGGCGAAGAACGCGGCGGGGTCGATCCGATCCCCGATGAGGTCGGAAAGGTCGAGAACGGTGTCGCGGCGCGCGAGATCGAACGTCGCGGTTCGGGGAACGCAGGCCTGCCGAATCGTCTTCATCTATGGCTCACAGGTGCACTACGCCGATCGGAAACCATCCCCGTTCCTTCGAAGCTCTGTGCCGAGGCGCCGGACCAATTGACGACCCGAGACTTCTGGTCGTTCGCCTGCGCCATCCGCTCCGCGCCCCGCCGGGAGTACTGCTCGTCGGTCATGAACGCGACGTCCGTCCAGCCGTGCCCCATCTCTCGTTCGTGGTGCGGCCGCCCCAGCCATTCGTCGAGTCTGGAGTGCCCCGGCGTCTTGGGGTGCGTTTCGCTCGCCGCTTGAATTCCCCCCTTGTTCCGGTCAGTGTACTAGGAGTCCGCGTCGCGGGGAATCGTGCCGACGCGGACGACAGCAGGGTCGCGCCGTTCGCGGAATCCTGAGTGCCCGAGAGAGACAGCAACCGCGTTCGCCGCCGCGGTCCCCCGACCCGCGCGGCCTCGAGCACAGCCATGCCGCAAAGCGCACGACGATTCCTGGCCCTGATGCGCGGCCTCAACGTCGGCGGGCAGAACGTCATCGGCAAGGACGACCTGATCCGCTGCTTCGAGGATCTCGGGTTCGACAGCGTCCGCACGTACATCCAGAGCGGCAACGTGCTGTTCCGCTCGGACGAAACGCGGGTGGCGGCGCTGACCCGCGCGATAGAGGCGGCGCTGTCCGAGCGGCTCGCGAACCGGGTGCGGGCCGTCGTCCTCTCCCGCGCGCGCTACCGGGCCGCGGTGGCCTCCGCCCCGGCCGGCTGGGGCGGAGACGACGACCGGAAGCACAACGCGGCATTCACGCTCCGCGGCGTCACGCCGCAGCGGGTCATCGCCCAACTGCCCCTCCCGAAGGAGGACATCGAAACGGTCACCGCCGGACCGGGCGTGATCTTCTGGTCCATCTCGAAGCGGCACCAGACCCGGACGACGTGGATGAAGGTGGCCGCGTCCCCCGTCTACCAGCACGTCACCGTCCGCAACCACCGGACGGTCTTCAGGCTGCGGGAGCTTCTGGAAGCGCTGTAGGCCTGACCTGCCGGGTCGGCCGCGACAGGTCCCGGCCGCGGCGAGTCCCGGCCGCCGGCGACGTCCCGGCCGCGGCGAAGGACTACAACCGTGCGCGCTGCTTGTCGGCGCGCGCCCGCGTCACCAGCAACCGGTCCGGCAGGTGCCGCACGAGGTAGCGCACCAGGACGGACATCCGCCACGGGAACTCGCAGACCTGCTTCTTGCGCCGGATGGCCCTGGCTATCAGTGCGGCCGCGCGCTCGGTCTCCATCAGGAACGGCATGCGGAAGCGGTTGCGATCCGTCATCTCCGAGCGCACGTAGCCGGGATGGACGAGCGTGGCCCGGATGCCGGCCAGCGCCCAGTCCGGCCGCATGCCCTCGACCAAGCGGGTGAGCGCCGCCTTGGTCGCGCAGTAACCTGCCGCGCCGGGGAGTCCGCGGTACCCGGCGAGACTCGAGATGGCGACGACGTGGCCGGCCCTGCGCTCCCGCATCGACGGAATGACCGCCTCGATGGCGTAGAACGCGCCGAAGACGTTCACGCCGAACTCGGCCTCCAGCGCTTCCGCGTCGGGCTCCAGCGCCTCGGTGCCGAGTGCGATGCCCGCGTTCACCACGAGCAGACAGACGGGGCCCAGACGCTCGGCCAGCGTCCGCATCGCCTCGTGGACCTCGTGGCGCTGTGCGGCGTCGGCCGCCACGCATTCGGCGCGGGCGCCGGTCACGCGAATCGCGGCGGCCAGGCTCTCGAGCCGATCCAGGCGGCGGGCGGTCAGTCCGAGGTCGTAGCCGTCACGGGCCAGCTCGAGGGCCAGCGCCCGCCCGATTCCACTCGATGCGCCGGTGACCACCGCAACTCGTCGCATGCTTTCTCACCAGAGCCGGTCGCTGCGCATTCTACGCGCTGGCGCGCAGAGCTCGACACACGACCCGATGGACCAGATTCGTCAGTCCAGCCGGGCCAGATGCTCCGCGCATTCGGCCACGCCGGCCTCGATCCCGACGGCGCCGTACAGGTCTCGAGCCCGCTCCCACAGTATCCGGGCCTCCTCGACCTGCCCCCGTTCCTCCTTGAGGATCGCCATCGGCCGCAACGCGTTGGCGTGATCCAGCTTCGCGGCGCCCGCCACGTGACCGCCATACAGGGACAGTGCTTCCTCGTAGCACGCCTCGGCCTCGGTCAACCGCCGGGCGTGCCGATGCGCGTCTCCGAGATGCCGCACGGCATGGGCCAGCCGGAGCGGATCGGCGACGGCCCGCGCCACCGCGACCGCTTCCTCGAGGCAGGCACGCGCGGTCTCGTGGCGCCCGGCGTCCTGCTCGACGTGGCCGAGCTTTCCGAGTGCTACGACCAGCTCCCGGTCGGCGCCGGCCGCGCGGCAGATGGCGATCGCCTCGACCAGATACCCACGTACTTTCCCCGCGACGGCTCGGGCGGCGGCCTCCGAGGCGGGCGGTGCGGCCAGCGTGTCACGACGAAGCGCCCAGGCTTGCCGGATGAGCGTCACCGCGTCGGCGGCTGCAGGCATCCGGGAAGTCTAGCGGCAGGCTCGATTGCGACCTCCGACCGTGGTCGTTCGTCCACGGCGGGCAGGGGAGACAGGGCGCGTGAACGGGGGTGCGACGGAATCGCCGCCGCAAGGAACGAACCTGCCTCCGCGCGGGCCGGAACGGATCCGTACCCGGTGCTAAACTACGCGGTTTCCGCGGCGCCTCGCCGGCCTCTCCCTGCGCGCTCGTTGCCGATTTCACCGTGGTTCCATGACCCAGCCCTCGCGCGTCTCGCTCGTGGCCGCCTTCGCGGCCGTCTACATCATCTGGGGGTCGACCTACCTGGCCATCAGTTGGGCGGTGGCGGAGATCCCGCCCTTCCTGACGGCGGGCGGGCGCTTCCTCGGCGCCGGACTCGTCTTCGTCGCGCTGGGCGTACGCGCGGGCGCGGCGCGGCCGACCGCCCGCGACTGGCTGACCACGGCGCTCATCGGCCTGCTGATGGCGGTCGGCGGCAACGGGCTGGTGAGCTGGGCGCTGCAACGCGTGCCGTCCGGCATCGGCGCGCTGCTGGTCGCGATGGTGCCGTTCTGGGTGGCGCTGATCGATTGGCTGCGGCCCGAAGGCGGGCGGCCGCCGGGACACGTGATGCTCGGGCTCGCACTGGGGTTCGCCGGCGTCGCGCTGCTCGTCAACCCGACCGACATCGCCGGCGCGCGCACCCTCGACCTGGTCGGCGCGGGAACCATCGTGGTGGCCAGCCTGCTGTGGGCGACCGGCTCGGTCTACTCCCGCCACGCGTCGCAACCGGCGTCGCACTGGCTGTCGGCCGGCATGCAGATGCTCGGCGGCGGCGCCGTCCTGATGGCGCTGTCGGCGGCCTCGGGCGAGCTCACCGCGGTCGACTGGTCCACCGTCTCCCCCGCCGCCTTCGGGGCGTGGGCCTACGTCGCGGCATTCGGGTCGGTGGCCTACGGCTGCTACCTGTGGCTGCTGAAGGCGTCCACCCCCGCCAAGGCGGCCACCTACGCCTACGTGAACCCGGTCATCGCCCTCTTCCTCGGCTACCTGCTCGCCGACGAGACGCTGACGCTCTGGTCGATGGGCTGCTCGGCCGTGGTCGTGGCCGGCGTGCTGCTGGTCGTGTCGCGGTAGCGCCGCGGCGACGCCCGGCCGCACCCGGGAAGCCCGGTGCAGGATCAGCGCCCGGGGCAGGCGACCGCACCGGAGCGCGAATCAATGCAGTTGCGACCCCGACCAGAGATTGATGACGGCGACGCCCGCGATGATGAACCCCATCCCGACGACCGCGGGCGGATCCAGCCGCTGGCCGTGCACGACCAGGCCGAGCAGCGCGATCAGGACGATCCCGACGCCGGCCCAGATCGCGTAGGCGATACCTACCGCTATCCGCTCCAGGCACAGCGACAGGAAGTAGAAGGCGGCGCAGTAGCCCACCACCACCACCGCGCTCGGCAGCAGGCGCGTGAATCCCTCGGTCGACTTCAGCGCGGTGGTGGCGGCCACCTCCGACGCGATGGCCAGGGCCAGGTAGAGATAGTGCACGGCTACTGCCGCTCCGACTCGAGCTGCGCGAGGTAGAGCTGCTCCAGCCGCTCCACCGCGGCGCGGAAACCCTCCGGGTCGACGAACGTGTCCGGGCTGTACTCCTGCCCCGGCTCGTACTTGTCGTGCAGGCCGTACTGCCCGCCGTGGGCGGACACCCAGACGTCGACGTCCAGCGCCTTCTGCCGGCGGAACGTCTCGGCGAAGTCGTCGGCCACGCCGGGGTAGGTGGGATCGACGACGAGCTGCTTGCCGGGGTTGATGGTGGCCATGTTGGCGATGGCCACGTTGTAGTCGCGGCCTCCCTCGGTCACCGTCATCAGGTAGCTGGAGCTGCCGGCGGTGTGCCCGGGGCTCAGCATCACGGTCAGGCGCGCGTCGCCCAGCTCCAGCACCTCGCCGTCCTCGAGGATGCGGTCGACCGACACCGGCCGGAACGACTGCCGGCCGCCGAAGTGCGGATCGCTGAACCCGCCGTCCTCCAGCACCGGCGCGTCCTCGGCCGTCGCCCACATCTCGGCCCCGACCGCCTCCTTGATCTGGGCCAGGGCGGCGGTGTGATCCCAGTGCGCCTGCATCTGCAGCAGGACCCTGACGTCCTCGAGCCGGAACCCGAGCGATTCGATGTTCTCGCGGATCAGCGGAATCGAATCCTCGAGCCCGGTGTTGATCAGGAAGTGCCCCTCGTCCGACGTAACGAGGAACACGGCCAGGTCGTAGGTGCCGACGGCGTAGAGGTTGCCGATCACCCGGTGTCCGGGAAACGGCCTCGCCCAGCCGTCGGGCTGGGCGGCGGCGGGCACGGCGAGGGCGACGACGAGCAGGCAAACGGCAACGGCAGCGGCAAGACGGCGCAAGTCGATACTCATGACGGTCTTCTCTCCCTGTCGAACATCCCTGTTGACGACTACGACCAATCGAACGGAGTCAGGCCGAACCGGCCGTACCGGCCCGCGACCGGAGCGGCGACGGTGACCGGTCGGGCCGGCGCGTGACCTCTACCCGCGGTTCCGGCCAAGCCGGCAGGTAACCCTCTACCCGCCGGTACCGGCCGGGCCGGCGCGACAACGGCTACCGCCCCGCCGCCTCGGCGGCGGCGATGGTGTCGTCAGTCCCGATGACGCTCGCGACCGGAGCGGCACCGGTTATCGGCCCGCCGCCTCGGCGGCAGCCTCCGCTTCGTCCGCGCGCGCCCCGCCCAGAATCCCCGGCATGCTGTAATTCCCCTCGTGGCAGGCGTACTCGTACAACGGCTGGTCGCTGCGCTGCATCGGGATCGAAGCCGTCCACGGGCGCGTCCAGGTCCCCGGATCGGTGACGGTATACGCGTACTCCAGCGTATCCGCGTCGACCCTGGTCAAACGCTCGACCAGGGTCATGTCGGGGGTCGTCCCGCGCCACCGGCGCTGGTCGTAGAAGTTCCTGGTCTCGATCACCAGCGTGTCGCCCTCCCAGTGCCCGCGCGAGTCGCCCGACCACTGGCGGACGTGATCCGGCAGCGGCGGGCGGCCGTCGAGCGGGACGACCCGCACGGTGTGGACCATCTCGGTCACCAGCACCACCTCGTCCGGGGTCTGGAAGACCTGCAGGTTCTGGTTGTAGCCGCCGGGGGTGATCGGCGGGCCGGCGTTGAAGCCGAGGATGCAGCGGTCGTAGGCGCTGCGATCGAGCCACGAGTCGGCCGGATGATCGCGCCGGTACGCGCGGCGCGCCTCCGTGCGCTCCCGGCCCTCGGGCGACATCTCGGGGAGCCGGCCGTTCGGCGGATCGACGATGAGCGACGTGCGCCGCGTGCCGACGGTGCGCGTGCCGCGGTCGAGCCAGAAGTTGTTGTAGAAGCCGGGGGCCCCGTCCTCGCCGCGGTCCACGCTCTCGGTGACCGTCGTGCGCCGGGCCGGCCGGTTCGCGAGCTCGACGTTGCGGTCGACCACCTCCTGCTCCAGGTTGGCCGCCTCCTCGGCGGTCAGGAACGCCCGATCGCCCAGCTCCTCCGGCCGTTCCAGCGGCGTGATGGTGCGGAAGTCCCAGATGCCCTGCAAATCCGGATCCCCCCAGCCCGTCCGCAGGTCGGTCTGGGCGGCCGGAGCCGCCGGCAGCAGCAGGAAAGTGGCCAGGACGGCCGCGACGAGAAATCCGTGACGCATGGGAACCCCCTGTGTGCTGTCGAGTCTGCTCAATATACCCTCTCGCCGGGCCGCATCAGCGTCTCGCCGGGCAACCGGCGACAGCAGTACACTGGATCCGCCATGACGCGCGCGACGCATCCGGACTCCGATTATCAGAGGAAGGTTCCACCGGCGGTGAACGACCCGCTACGCGCGCAGAAGCTGCGCACGCTGGCCGCTCTGGCAGGCAGGATCGACTTGCGACACACGAAACGATGAGCTGGAGGCCCTGGAGGAGTGCTGAAACACGGACGGAATAGCCGACCAGGAGGATCACATGCGCTGCCGATACCTCGTCGCCGGGCTCGTGCTCGTCATGCTCGCAACGGCGCTGGCCGCGCCCGCCGCGGGCCAGACCCGCGACGGCGCCCCGGAAGGCTGGACGGCGCCCCGGACGCCGTGGGGCGACCCCGACCTGCAGGGGCAATGGAACAGCCAGACGTCGACCCCGCTGGAGCGCCCCCTCGAAGGGCGGCTGGCCGAGACGGACACCCTGTCGCCGGAGGAGGCGCAGGCCATCGAGGCGGCCAACCGCGCCGCCTTCGACCTGCCGCCGCGCGAGGGCAACGTCGGCAACTACAACGCGTTCTGGCGGGACATCGGCACGGCGCTCACTCGGACGTCGCTGATCGTCGATCCGCCCGACGGCAGGATTCCGCCGCTGTCGGCCGAGGGCGAGGCGCGCATCGCCGCCGAGCGCGCGGAACGGAGTCAGCGCGGGCCCGCCACTTCCCCCGATACCTACAGCGACCTGAGCCAGTGGACCCGCTGCATCTCGCGCGGCTGGAACGGCATCGGGAGCTGGTACAGCAGCAACTATCAGATCTTCCAGGTCCCGGGCTACGTCGTCGTCTACCAGGAATTGATCCACGAGCCGCGGATCATCCCGCTCGACGGCCGACCGCACGTCCCGGATTCGATCCGCCAGTGGCTGGGTGATTCACGCGGGCACTGGGAGGGCGACACGCTCGTCGTCGAGACCACCAACTTCACGCCGAAGACCAACTTCCGCGGCTCGCGCGACACCCTGCACC
>WTGR01000427.1 GCA_011523485.1 Acidobacteriota bacterium | reverse complement strand
CGGCCTGCAGGAACTCGAAGATCGCCGGATCGCTGCGGACCAGCTCGTAGAGCTCTTTCTTCAGATAGTGCTCTTCGCGGCTCATGCGAGCTCCTGCGCTGTCTTGCAGTTCCATCCTACCGCGCGTGGCGCCCGATGGATCGCTTTTCCGCCTGCCCCCCATTCCAGCGAAGCCGCGTGCGACCGCCGCGTTCCGATGCCACGTCCGATCCGACCGACCGGGCCATCCTCGGCCTGTTGGAGCCGGCGTCGGAGGCCCGGGCGGAGGCGCCGCCTCCGGACGGGAGGCACGGTCGCGGGACGCGCGACATCGCCGCGGCGATCGGGCTTTCGCCGCGCGCCACGCGCATGCGCCTCGCCCGCCTCGCCGCGCGCGGCCTGATTCGCGAGCTGGGTACGGGACCGCACGATCCCCGGCGGCGGTACGTCACGGTGCGATGATCCGGCCGGTCCGCCCGCGGAGCGGGGTCGCACGGGCGTCGCGCGGCCCTTGACGCCGATGACCGAGTTGGGATGTGCCGTCTGCGTCCAGACTGCTGGCCGCCGGAACGCTGGGCGACAATTCGGACTCTGTCATTCTGCCTGTACCGCACGCGCCATCGGACGATCCTGCAAGTCGAGGATCGCCTGATCTCGCGGTGGGGAGACTTCGTAGCCGGGCCGGGACGGTTCGCGGAAGGTGATCGCGTCGTAGTAATCATCCAGCGGAATGAAGACACCGTGGGTTTGCGCCCATACGCGCATGCCCCGATTGCACGAGTGCTCCCACGACAGGACCTCGATGCCCCAGCCTCGCCCTTGCATGCGCTCCAGGGTGCGGTGGAATCCTCGACCATGCGCGTAGCCGGCGCCGTCACCGGTGAGCAGCACGACGACTCCCGGATGGCCGTTGTGATCCAGCCCGTCCTCCAGCATGCGCAACTGGAGCCACTGATCGGGCACGCCCTGCTCGCCCTGATCGCGCGTGCCGCGGTCGAACAGATTGACCTCGACGCCGCGGTTCTCCATCCGGTTCCAGAGCTGCTGCATTTCCGGCGGAATGGACCCGGCGGCCACCGCCCTGGTCACCGGACGGTCGGCGTGGGCCAACCGCAGCAGGTTGTCGAAATGCACGCGTACCAGGTAGCGCGCTCCCGGCGTGCCTTCCTTCTCGTCGGCGAGCCGTTGCGCCTCGTGGTAGATGTTCGAGTTGTCCCAATAGACGAAAACCATTGTCTTCTCCGGCCGGGTTTCCCTCCGTACGCCGATCCTTCAGTCTATCGGAAGTCTTGACCTTGGCCGTCGAGTTCTGCCACAATTGTGATTGGAACAACACGGAACAACGTACGGCGGCGCAGAGAGGAAGCAGGTGGCAGAGCGAATTCGGAAGGCGTCGAAGACGCGGTCCGGGCGGCCCGGATGGAGCGTCACTTTTCGGCATCCACGCCGCTGCGACGCCCGTGGCCGGTACGGGCTTCGTGTGCGCCGGGGTCTCGGAACGACCGATGAGGCGGAGGCGGATCGCATCGTCAATGACCTCAACATTCTGCTCGGCGATGACTCCTGGTGGTCTCCGGATCGGCGAGCCGATGCCGGGCAACGGCTCGATCCCATCGCTGTAGCTGCTTTCTTCGACGACATCGAGGCCGCAGTGGTCAGCTCGCGCGACCTGCGGAATCAGTTCATTCGGCTTCCCGGGCCCGACGACGGCTACGCCCGCGTGATGCTGGTCGGCCCGACAGGTGCGGGCAAGACGACGCTCCTCCGGCAGTTGATCGGCACCGACCACAAGCACGATCGGTTCCCATCGACCTCGACCGCGAGGACGACAACCGCCGAGATCGAGATCGTGACGGCGGATGCGCCATTCCAGGCCGTGGTGACCTTCATGACACAGGCCGAAGCGCGCGGCCTCGTCGACGAGTGCGTCATGGCCGCCTGCGTCTCGGCTGTCGAAGGACACGACAACGCGGCCATTGCAGACGCGTTCCTCGAACATGGAGAACAGCGGTTTCGATTGTCCTACGTTCTGGGAGCATGGAGACAGGAAGCGCCCGGCGACGCGGGAACCGATGCAATCGACCTCGACTACGAGTCTCCGGACGACACGGAACAATATGGGGGTGAAGAAATCCAGGGTCGTGAAGTCGTCGGTGGCGATGACGTCCTGAGGAACAACAGGCGTCTGGAGGAGTACATCGAGAGGATTCGGGAGATTTCGAACGAGATCGGAGCCGGGATCGCGGCCGGGCGCGGCAGTTTCGACGCACTCGAGAATCCGCACGATCGGCAGGAATGGCGCGATGACCTTGCGCGTGCGCTGACGGAATCGGACGCGCTCGCGAATCTGTCACTCGACGTCATGGACGACCTGCTCACTCGCTTCGACGCCATCGAGGGAGGGAATCTTCGGCGGCGCACGTCCGGCTGGCCGGAAGTCTGGCACTACGAGAACAGTGACCGCGAGACGTTTCTGGCGCAGGTCCGATGGTTCACGAGCAATCACCATCGACAGTTCGGGCGCCTGTTGACGCCCCTCGTCGACGGCATCCGGGTGAGGGGACCGTTCCACCCTGCACGCGCTGAACTCCAGGATACGGAGCGGCGTCTCGTGCTGCTGGATGGTGAAGGTCTTGGCCACTCGGCGAGGGATACGAGCGTTTCGACCCGGATCACGGAGCGGTTCAAGGACGTGGATCTGATTCTCCTGGTCGACAGCGCGGAATCACCGCTTCTGGCCACGCCGCTCGGCCTGTTGCGTTCCGTCGGCAGCAGCGGGCACGGCAACAAGCTTGCGATTGCATTCACCCATTTCGATCAGGTCAAGGGTGACAATCTGCGCGGTTTCGAGAACAAGCGCGCTCACGTTTGCAAGTCAATCGAGAACGCGCTGTCCAGCCTTCGTGACATTCTCGGCCCGTCGGTGACCGAGATACTGTCGGTCCGCCTAAAGGACCATGACTTCTATCTCGGCAGCCTCGACCGGCCGGCGTCGAAGATCCCGAGAGGATTCATCGGGGAACTTGAGCGGATGCTGCAGTTGATGAGAAGGGCCGCGACACCGGTGGCGGAGGCTGTCCAAGTGGCGCCTCGTTACAGCATCGGCCGGCTGGAACTTCATCTCCGCGATGCGGCGGACGGCTTCAAGAACCCGTGGTTCGCCCGCCTGGGATTGGCCTACTACGAGGACGTCGCAAAGGAGCATTGGGCGCGAATCAAGGCGCTGTGCCGGCGGGTCGCGAACCGCTGGAACAACGACGAATACGGTGACCTTCGGCCCAAGGCGGACTTCGTTCGCCAGCTCCAGGAGAGCATCTCGCACTGGTTGGACACCCCGCAGGGCTGGACGCGGACCCCCCGGTCCGACAAGGAACGCCAGGAGGCGATTGGCGCGATCCGCCGGCAGGTGTTCGAGCGCATCCATGCACTCGTCGCCGACCGGCTCATCGTCGCGCATCCGGACGACTGGCGTCGGGCGTTGAGCTTCAGCGGCAAGAGATCGAGCGACCAGCGTGCCAGGGAGATGAGAACGATATACGACGCGGCCGCACCGTCGATTAGCTCGGTGATGGATCCTGAAGACCGGAAGTTCCTCGACGACGTGATCCGGATCGTCGGGGATGTCGTCACGACGGCGGGCGGTACGCTGGAAGGAGCCGCGCATGAAGGGGCGTCCGACCGGGGCGAGGGCCGTGCCTGATCCCGCCACGTTCGTTCTGGTGCCTTCGTCATCCTGACGACCGATCCCGGCCGCTCCGGAGTGGTGCAGGCGGGCGAAAAGAGACTGGCCGGCAGACGGATGGTTCCCGTCCGCTTCGCCAACGGGAGCGTCAGATGGCTGCCGGCGGACAGCCTGGAACTGGTTCCGGAGACGCCGCCCGACGTGGTCGAGAGATTCGGGGAAGGTCGGTTCGTGGGTCCGGACTGGCTGAGACGCGCATTGACTCGCATCCGGGTGACCGCCCGCCTCGCCGACGTCGTCTACAGCATGGAGGCGACCGAGACGGACTTCCATGCCTTTCAATTCAAACCTGTCCTGAAGTTGCTGAATTCTCCGACCGATGCGCTGTTGATCGCCGACGAGGTCGGTCTCGGCAAGACCATCGAGGCAGGCTTGATCTGGACCGAGCTGCGGGCGCGGCTCGAATCGAACCGGCTGCTCGTGATCTGCCCGAAGACGCTCTGCGAAAAATGGCACAACGAACTGGATCGCCGTTTCGGCGTCGATGCGCAAATCGTCGGTGCGACGGAGTTGACGAGGCTGCTGTGGGACGGACGCCGCGGCGGGCGGGGCTTCGCGGCGATCGCCGGCATGCAGAGTCTGAGACCTCCGAAGGGGTGGGACGATCCGGACGACCGGGAACCGGCCGAACGAGCAAACGCCCGCCGCGAGCTCGCTCAGCGGCTTCGCGACGCGAGCGACGACGAGACGCTGATCGACATGCTCGTCGTGGACGAAGCGCACCATATGCGGAACCCGAAGACGTTGCTCCATCGCCTCGGCGAGCTCCTGAACGCGGTTTCGACGCACCGGGTTTTCCTGTCGGCGACGCCGGTCCATCTTCGCAACCGCGATCTCCACTCGCTGCTGCGCCTCATCGATCCCGAGACTTTCGAATATGCCAGCACGCTCGACGAGATGATTCAGTCCAACGAGCCGATCGTCATGCTGCGCGATCTGCTGATGCGCTCGTGCGCGGCGCGCGAGGATATTGTCGAGCGCATGGATGACGCCGTCCGCCAGTTCCCATCGCTCGCCGGCAGCAAGGCGTTGCAACTGCTGCTCAAGGACGTGAAGGAGCGTCCGCTGGACGCTGCTCTTCGATCGGAGTTCGCGTCGAGACTCGAACCGACGAATCAGATGGCGAACTATGTGACTCGAACCCGCCGCCGCGACGTTAAGGAACTGCGGGTCGTGCGCGAGGCGAAGGCTCCTGTGCTGGAGATGTGCAGCCAGGAGCGCCGCTTCTACGACGCCGTCGTGGGCGAGGTCGAGAAGTACGCCAACGAGCGCGACCTGAACGCGCGCTTCCTGCTGTCGACGCCGCTGCGATTGTTGACGTCGAGCCCTGCGGCCGCGTCCGGTTACTGGGCCGACCTCAAGAAGGTGGGTCGGGAGCCAATCGAGGAGACCGACGACGATCCGGATCCGGCGGAAGGTCGGCTGCTGGAGAGACTGAAGGCAGCCGCGCGTGAGCTGGACCTCACCGCCGAGCTGCAGAACGTCGACACCAAATTCGAACTGCTGCAACGGCAACTGTGCGAGTGCTGGCGATCCGAACCGGGGGCGAAGATCATCGTCTTCTCCAGCTTCAAACCGACGCTCCACTATCTCCAGCGCCGGCTCGAGGCCGGCGGAGTCGGTTGTGAGTTGATGCACGGGTCGGTGAACGATCCGCGGCAGGAGATCATCGATCGGTTTCGAGAGGATCCGAAGGCAGGTGTTCTCCTTTCATCCGAAGTGGGTTCGGAGGGCGTTGATCTGCAATTCTGCCGGATCGTGATCAACTATGACCTGCCCTGGAACCCGATGCGTCTCGAACAACGTATCGGACGCGTCGATCGCCTTGGTCAACAGAGACCCAAGGTCACGGTGCTCAACCTTGTCTTTGCACATACCATCGACGCCATCATTTATGAGCGCCTCTACGAGCGACTCGGCCTCGTCGAGCGGGCACTGGGCCAGTTCGAAACGGTCCTGGGCGCACCGATTCGAGAAATGACGTTGAAGCTTCTGGATCCTGAGCTGGACGAACAGCAGCGTATGGAAGTCGTCGATCAGACTGCGGTCGCCGTCGAGCGCCGACGACAGGAGGAAGAAGACCTGGAGAAGAAAGCGGGGGCGCTGATTCAGCACGGAGACTATATTCTGCAGAAGATCACCGAGAGCCGCGAGCGACACCGATGGTTGAGCGGAAAGGACGTACTGGTGTACGTCAAGGATCGCCTCTATCGCAGTTTCCCCGGGTGCAGGATCGAATCTAGTCCGGCAGGTTCGGATACGTACCGGATTACGCTTTCGCAGGCGGCGCACGCGGTGCTGACGGGGTTCGTCAACACCCGCAGGCTGCAAGGCGCGACGCGGCTGCTCAACACAGACGGGGAACAGCGCTATCGGTTCGTATCGTCGGTGGCGCAGCGCCTTGAACCGCGAGTCGAGAGAATCTCCCAACTGCATCCACTCGTGCGCTTCGCTGTGGAATTGGATTCACGCGATTCTGAAGTTGTCGATGCGCAGCCGGTCGCAGCGTCGGTCGATCGTTCGGATCTGGAATTCGAGTGTGCGCCGGGTATCTATGTCGTCGGCATTAGGCGGGAAGAGATCAGTGTGGCGGGAGGCCGTACTGACGGTAACGCCCGCATCAGTCATGCCGGGGCCCGGCTGAACGGTCGTGAGATGCTGGCCGCAGAAACGGCCGAAAACCTCGTTGACGTTGTGGCGAGACGTGGGCGCCTACTACCGAATGCCGCGCACGATGAACGGTTGGTCGAAGCCGCTGCGCTGCTTCGCGACCTGATCGTGCCGGAGTTGGATCGACTGTACGAGAGCTTTCTTGAACGCGCAACGGCAGCCGTTCATGATCGAGCTGCTATACGGGAGCGGGCCCTCAAACGACATCTGGAAACGAAGGCGGCGGTTCTGTGTCGCCAGCATGATCAGCACAGGGACAACGCGGCGATAGCGAGCGCGGTCGGCGATATGCTTCGGTCCAGACGACTGAGCGCACTGGCTTCGGCGACCGAGGGTAGATTGAGAAAGCTGCATGATCGCATTGATGGACGTCTGAGACAGATCGAGGCGCAGCGGGAGTCCACGCCGGAATGGTCGGATGTGGCCTGTGTGCTGATCGAGGTGACGTCGTGAGAAAGCCGAAGGCCGGAGAACGCCGGAAGCGTCGGGGGTCGGGTCCGCGGCGGCAAGAGCGGCCGGAGTTCGGGACTCTTGGCGCGGCCCTGTCCGCCGCCGAGAAGCAGGATCTCGGTAACCTGCGCGAGCGGTTGGTACGGCGAGTGAGCGAGGTCGTCGAGGCGCAAAGGGCGCGAAGGCGGCACGAGACGCCGCCGTGGCACGCTGAGCTTCAGACCCGGCGGTCGATTGCGGGGCAGACGGCGCGAACGCAGCGAGGTTGGCGCGGTGGCCATGGCAGCCGTCCGCGGGACGTGAGCAAGGCCAGGACGACAGAGTACGAGTCGCACGCGACAGGTGTGTTTGGTCCGCAACGGTCACCGGTGCCCGAGCGGACGAGCAGGAGAGTCGGGTTCCAGTTCTGGACGTTGCCCTCGGGTTTTCGCGTCAGCGAAAGACCTCCGTCGGAGACGTCGAAACCGGACAGGGCCAGGTTCGATGAGATCGCCAGGGCGGCGAGCGTCGGGCCCCAGGGCGGCGACCTGCTGTTTCTCACCATCGGTCTGGATTTCGGTACGAGTTCCACGAAAGTGATTGTTCGGATGCCTTACGAGTCGACTGAACCGGCTATCGCCATTCCGGCGCCGGAGCACTGTCGCAGCGGAGGCCACCCGTACCTTTGGCGGACAGCTGTCTGGTTGGACGAGAGCGGATCGTTCAAGGCGTATGCAGGCGGGAGTTCGGTGCTGGTTGACGACCTCAAGTGGGGAATGATTGAACGAAGAACCCGCGAGTGCGTGGTTCGTGAATCCTCCCCGACGACGGAAAGAGTGACACGTATCGATGCGGCGACAGCTTACGTTGCCTACGTGATCCGGTATACCGAGGGATGGCTGCTGCGCAATCGGGAGCGCCTGTTCCGGGGCAGGGCGCCAGTGTGGTTCGTCAATATCGGCGTGCCGGCGTCGAACTACGATGATCAGGAGTTGTTCGCGGAATACCGTCTGTCGGCTGCGGCCGCGTTCTCGTTGGCGCACTCGCATGAGGCGGTGTGCGCCGACACGGTCAAGACCTTCTTGCGGAATGAAGACGTGAAGAAAGCGGCCGGATTTGCTGAAGCCGCGGCGGATCTCGGCGTAGCCATCATTCCGGAGGTTGCGGCCGGAGCGACGGGATTCGCGAAGTCTGACGAGAGTACGACGGGCCTCTACCTGATGGCGGATGTCGGCGCGGCGACACTGGATGTTTGCATGTTCAGATTGCACAAGAACCTGACCGAACCTGACCGCTATCTGCTGTTGGAGACCCATGTCCAGGCTCTGGGAGTGGAGGCGTATCACTCCTTCCGGAAAGAGGGTCGGACCGACCGTGGTTTCGCTGAGCAGTGTGATCGCTGCCTTCGTGAAGTGATCTGGAAGGCCAAGCTCAATCGAGATCCGAAGAACTTCTGCTGGAGGCCCGGTGGAGACCTTCCGGTATTCCTGCTCGGCGGCGGGGCCGGGCATCGACTGCACCGCGCTGTGGTGGAGTCGCTCGATCCCTGGCTGAAGCAACACGCGGGCAGCCAGGGGATTCGGCTGGTTTCCTCCCCGACACCAGAGTGCGATCTTCCTGAACCGGTCGATGACGACTGGTTCGATCGCATGGCGGTCGCCTGGGGGTTGAGCTTTCCGCCGACTGACGCGGGTGGAATCGAGCCCGGGTCGAAGATCCGGGACATACCCGGTCCGGCGTCGAAGGACTGGCGCAGCTTCTTTCCGTCGAAGGACGCCGCGCAATGACTGTATCCTCACCCGCGGCGATGACGAACGAGCCCGGCGGCGGGACGAGTGCGGGGATGGACGGTTTCCATCCCCTCACCGCTACCTGGTTCGGGCGGCGGTTCGATGCCGCGACGCCTGCGCAGCTCGAGGCGTGGCCGCGTATCCGGGCCGGCGGCGACGTGCTCATCTCCGCGCCGACCGGGTCCGGCAAGACGCTGGCGGCGTT
>WTGR01000288.1 GCA_011523485.1 Acidobacteriota bacterium | reverse complement strand
GGTCTGGGTGGCGAACACGGGGAGAACCGGTCGGAGACGTGCGAGTACGCCTTGACGCCGGGTTCGGCCCCGTACCGGGCATTGACCAGGTTGAGAGCTTCGCCCCGGCCGGCGGCGGGGAAGAACTGGCCGTCGCTGGAGGCGGTCCGCCCGGTCCCCCAGAAGGTGGCCATCGGTAGCGCGGCCTGGGCCTCGACGACGACGGCCAACGCTCGGTCGAACGCGTCGCCTTCCACATGCCAGCGGGCGATGCGCATCAACTCCCAGAACCCGTGCGTGGTCGTGGCCTCGGCCATCTTGCGGAGGTCGAGGTTGATTCCCTCGGCGAGCAGCACGTTGAGCAGACCGATGCGGTCGCGGCAGGGCTCGCCTCTGACCGGCCGACAACGGTCGGCTCTGCGGCGGTGCCGCGAGGAGATCCCGACATCGTTCGCATCAGCACCTGCTTCCCAGACGGTTCGCACGCTATGGAAGGGGTTCGTCGTCAACTTTCCTCGGTGACGGGTTCCAGCCTGATCATCGTATCGCCTGTGTTTGGCGGGACAATTATTCCCGCGCCGTACTCGATGTTGCTCTTCCAACGATGGAGCTGAGAGAGAGAGAATGGCGTAATCCGGAATCGCCGCGTTGCGACGGCAACGCCGCGATTGTTGGCCAGTTCCGCTTCTATTCTCAACTCGTACTCCCCCTCAATCAGGCTGAAGCGCTCATCAAACAGCCGGCTCGCTTCATCGCTGAGATCTGTCGACACCCGGGCCGGAGCCTGGGTCTGGAATATCCGGGAACGCAATTCCTCTTGAATGCTCTGGTCGAATTTCTCGCGGACCTGATCGATCAGTTGGAGATCCTGGTCCGACGTCACGCTGTGGCATACGATTACGCCCGCCCATAGCTCGCCGGCCCTAACCGGAATCCAACCCAAGGGGTAGGACTCGAATTGCTGGCCCGGGCTGGGGCTGGCACGCATTCCCGAGTTCACTTCCAAGGTCCATTCTGTTCCGGTGTCTACGTGAGCAAGGTTACAGCCGAACCGCGTAACCGTAGATGGTCGTCCACCAGTATTCTCCAGACCTACATGAACGCTCAGCTGCGGAAGGCCAATCAGATGAGTTGTAAGGAATGCGGTCCGTGCCATATTCAGTTCGATGGACGTGCCCCTGGCGAGATTGAGGAGTGGCGGCAGCTGAGACAGCAAGAGAGCCGTAGCGGCGATGATGACGCTCCAGGTGTCTGGTCGTAGCAGGGCGCGTCGCCAGGCCGGGAGCCTCTGGGTTGGTTCGTCGTCGTCCTGCGGGGTCACTGTCTCCCCGGCGTCGACGGGAGCGGTGTCATTTCTATCGGCAGCATTGCCCAGATCTTCCATGTTCCATTCTCCTGTCGAAAGACGACCGCCGCCTTGGTCAAGTTGTCCTGAAAGATCGGCCCGCGGCGCTTTCGATACGAAAAGGTAGCCGTCGCGATTTGGTCCGTGCCGTCGAATCCGAGATCGGTGAAACCCTGGTTCAGTACCTCGATGTCGTAGAGGGGAAATACCTGCTGTATTTGCTGAATCGTCATCGCGAACATCGGTGACTGCGAGTGTATGGTCGAGAGAACTTCATTAGGGAGTCGTCTATCCATTGCGTCGGTATAGCGGTTCACGATGGAAGCAAACGTCGATTGGAGGGCGCGAGTGCTCGAATGTCCGTGATCAGGGAGAGCAATAGCCGAGAGCCACAGACACCCGATGAGAGCCGCCAAGTGAACAGACGACAACGCCCGGAGGAACAGGAGCCGGAATTCACGGGCAATCGCCAGCATGGTGGAGACCTCATGCTACGCCGCGCGACTGGGGTACCGCTCACGACCCCGGCGCGTGCGTTGTACCGCAAACGGTTCAGTGCTCGCTGCGCGTCGGCGTCGCCTTGCTCGGCGGCGAGACGATACCAGCGGGCACCCCAGATCCTCGTTCAGGTCGGCGAAGCTGCCGCCGCTCACCGTGCGGGTCGCTGTCGTACGCTGCATCGATCGCGCCAACGGGTTGTTTCGGCACGCATCCAGGATCACCAGCCGCAACGACGCGCCTGATGTCGACACTAGCAGGTCGTCGACCGTCACCGTCTCGAAGCGCACGTCGACGTCGCGCTCCAGGCGCGCATCCA
>WTGR01000376.1 GCA_011523485.1 Acidobacteriota bacterium | reverse complement strand
TGGTGCGGCTCCTGATCGAGCACGGCGCCGACGTTCATGCGCGCACCGAGACACGTTCGCTGCTGGTGAGCGTCGGCGGCCGGGGCGACGAGCGCGCCCGCGAGCTGCCGCTGGGCGGGTTCACGCCGCTTCTGTTCGCGGCGCGGCACGGCCGGGTCGAGAGCGCCCGTCTGCTGCTCGACGCCGGGGCGAACGTGAACGAGACGGGGCCCGACGGCGCTTCCGTCCTCGTGACCGCCAGCTTCAGCGGCCACGGCGAGCTGGCCGCGTTCCTGCTGGAGCGCGGGGCCGAGCCGAACGCGGCGGGGGCCGGCTACGCGGCGTTGCACACGGCGGTGCTGCGCGCCGACCCGACGCTGGTCAGGACGCTGATCGAGCATGGCGCCGACCTCGATGTCCGCCTCACCGGGGGCAGCCGGGTGCCGCGGGCGACCCACTGGTGGATCCTGCCGGCATCGCTGGCCGGAGCCACCCCATTCCTGCTGGCCGCGAAGTACGTCGACGTGGAGATCATGCGCATCCTCGCCGAGCACGGCGCCGACCCGCACCTGCCGTTGCGGGACGGGACGACGCCGCTGATGATGGCGGCGGGCGCGGACTGGAGCAACGGCGAGATCGACCGCCACTATCGACGGGTGCCGCCGGAGGTCGCCGAGGCCCTCCATTCGGACGAGCGGCCGAACCTGGAGGCGACGCGCTTCGCCCTGAGCCTGGGCACCGACGTGAACGCCCGCAACGACGCCGGCGACACCGCCCTGCACTCGGCCGTCTTCAAGGCCTGGCCGGCGGTCATCGACCTGCTCGTCGAGCACGGCGGCGACATGCAGGCGATGAACGAACGCGAGCGAACGCCGTTGTCGATGATGTGCTACGAGGGCGACACGCTCGTGCGGTGCGCGGGGTAGAGGCTTCCGTCGCAGAACGCGGCGGCGCGAAGTGCCGAGGCGCAAGGTCGTGGAGTGGGGAGGATGGGCCGAAGCGCCGAGTTTACGAGGCGTTTCGGAGGGCCGGCGAGTTGCGCGGCAGACGCACGCAAGCAACGCTGTCATGGGAGCCTCCGCCACGGAGACGGGACACCCGGACGATAGTGATTCCGGCCGTGAGGACGACCGGAGACCAAGAGGTAACGCGATGTCACACGCGAGAGCGAGCCGGATCTTGACGCGGCAGCGGGTCGCGACGGCCCGCCAGACCGGCGGCCTGGTAGCGCTGACGGCTGCCGGGCTCCTGTGCCTGCCCCTCGGCCTCGCGGCCGCCACCGGCCCCGAGCGCGGCAATCCGCAGTCCCCCGTGCAAACCACCGGCACACAGACTGCGCCGGCAATCGACGCACCGCAGGTGCGGGCGATGCTCAACCGCTACTGCGTCGGCTGCCACAGCGACCGCGGCGCCGCCGCAGGAAGCGTTCCCATCTCGCTACAGGGGATCGACGCGGCCGACGTGGCAGCGCACGCCCCGGACTGGGAGACGGTGGCGCTGAAGCTCCGCGCCCGGATGATGCCCCCGGTGGGCCGGCCGCGCCCCGACGAAGCGACCTACGACGCGGTGGCGGACTGGCTGGAGGCCGAGCTCGACGGCGCCGCGGCCGACGACCTGAACCCCGGGCGCACCACGGTGCACCGCCTCAATCGCCTGGAGTACGGCAACGCCATCCGCGATCTGCTGGGGCTGGAGATCGACCCCGAGGCGCTGCTGCCCCCGGACGACGAGGACGAGGGCTTCGACAACATCGCCGACGTGCTGTCGGTGTCGCCGACCCTGATGGAGCGTTACCTGTACGCGGCCCGGCAGGTGAGCCAGCTCGCCATCGGCGACGCCGGGCTGCGCGCCCGCTTCGATACCTACCGCGTCC
The DNA here is from genome assembly GCA_011523485.1 of Acidobacteriota bacterium. Next base: position 291 of record WTGR01000376.1, on the reverse strand, counting down.
CCGACCGCGAGATCCAGGACGAGCACAACAGCGACGACCTGCCGTTCGGGACCCGCGGCGGCATCGCCGTACGCCACTACTTCCCGCTCGACGGCGAGTACAGCATCCGGGTCGGCCTCCGCCGCAACTTCTACAACTACATCCGCGGCATCGGCAACACCGCGCACCAGCTCGACGTGCGGCTCGATGGCGCCCTGGTGACCACGTTCGTCGCCGGCGGCGGCCTCAGCGAGAACGCCGAGCGCTGCATCGCCAGCTTCTGCGGCAGCTCCGGCATGGGCGGGGCCGAGT
>WTGR01000795.1 GCA_011523485.1 Acidobacteriota bacterium | reverse complement strand
TGTTCGGACCGTACACGCATCGCATCGACCCCATCCTGTTCGACGTCGGCGGCGTCCACCTCTGGTGGTACGGCCTGGGCTTCGCCCTCGGCTTCCTCGAGCTGCATCTGTTCCTGCGACGAGGTCGTGGAGAGCTTCGCCTATCGCCGCGCGAGGTATGGAGCCTGAGCCTGTTCGTCGCCGTCGGCGTGCTGGTCGGCGGGCGAGCGGTCGAGATCGCCTTCGACGAATGGCCCTTCTACCGCGAGCACCTCCACATGATTCCCGCGTGGTGGCTCGGCGGCATGGCCACCCACGGCCTGCTGCTCGGCGGCGGGATCGGCGCCGCGCTGTTCGCCCACCGCTACGGGAAGCCGTTCCTTCTCGTCGCGGACATCCTCGTCATTCCGGCGGCGTTCCTTCTGGGGATGGGACGCATCGGCAACTTCATCGACGGCCAGATCGTCGGTGCGGCGACCGACGTCTGGTGGGCGGTGAAGTTCCCCGACGCGGAAGGATTCCGCCATCCCGTGGTGCTCTACGACGGCGCCAAGAACCTGCTGCTGATGGCGTACCTGCTCCACGTGCGGCGGGTGAACCGAACGCCGGGCGCGGTGGCCGCGCGCTTCGTGTGCTGGTACGCGTTCCCGCGCTTCCTCATCGACCTGTTCCGCGACTACCCCACCCACCGGCTCGCTCTCGGCACCGGACAGACGTTGAACATCGTCATGGCGGCGGTGGGCGCAGGGGCCCTGTATCGGTCGCGGCTGCGGCGGATGGGCCGTCTGAAGGGCACTGCCGGCTGGGGGCTGGCCAGCAGAACCTCTGCCGAACGGTGCAAGGAGGCGCCGCCGCTCGTCGCGCAACGCCTCGCATTCGCCGGCCTGCTGGCGTTCTGCCTGACGATTCCGAGCAACTGGACACAGGACGTACCGGCCCGCTACGGCGCGCGCCATCCCGGCCTGGAGCACTCCTGGCTATATCCCGAGATCGACACCGCGCCGCGGGCGAAGCGCGCCCCGACGCACGGAGACGGGGGGCGCGCCCCGGGCGCGGCGACGGTCCCTCCAGAGGACAGGCGGCCATGAGAAGGATCGGAATCCTCCTTTCTGCCGCCGCGTTGGCCGCGGGCTGTGCGACGAAGCGACCCGCGTTTCCTTCGAACACTCCGAGGGGGCTGTGCAGTTGGGAACGGGTCGTGTCCATTCCGGCCGGAACCAGTGTGGAGGTGATGACTGGCCCATCGACACCGGGTACTCGTGGCGGTTTCGTGTCTGCCAACGAGACGCGGATCACGTTGGAAGTGAACGGAATGGCCGATGAAACACTCCGTCGTTCAGTGATGAGAGTGGCGAGGAATTCCAGCAAGCCTTACGTACGGTTCGTCAGATTTGGCGCACTGTACGGCGCGATGTTCGGGTCCGGCCTGTTGATTGAGGCCGGCGGCGCCCCGCCGGGTGGCGCCGCGTTGTTTGCTGCCGCGTGGGCCGCAATAGGACTCACCGGCGGTGCGGTTGCTGCATGGAAGGTTGCGGACAGGAAAGTCGTATACGACGTGCAATCATGTACCGGCGGCTACCCCTGACCCGGACGGCTGACCGAGTAGACGAGGCCGACCGTGCCGGTCTGCTCGTATACACGGTGCTCCTGCAGCGTCAGTCCCATTCGCGAGGCCGGTTGGGCGACGAGCGGAACACCTGCGCCGAGCAGGGTCGGAATGATCCCGACTTCGACGGTATCCACGAGTCCTTCCTCGGCGAGACTCCGAAAGAGCGACCCGCCGCCGAACAGCCAGATGTCCTTTCCGGATTCCTCGCGGAGCGACTTCACCAGCTCCTTCCAGTTCTCGCTCACGATCGTGACGTTCCTGTAGTCGTTCTGCCGCAGGGTTCGCGAGAACACGAAAGCCCGCACGCCCGGCGAAGACTGGTCGCGCCCGCCGGTGGCCTCGAACGTCTTCCGCCCCAGCAGGTGGGTGTCGAACTGGTCGGACAGGCCGACGAAGTCCATCTCGGGGTCCATGACAATCCAGTCGAACTCGCCGCCGGGCCCGGCGATGTATCCATCCAGACTCACGGCGCAGCAGTAGCGAATTCGCCTCATCGTCATTCCCCCTACTCGAAGACCTCGTCCACCGGCAGCACGAATCCCGGAAGGACGTCGTCGCCC
>WTGR01000154.1 GCA_011523485.1 Acidobacteriota bacterium | reverse complement strand
CCCAGATCGTCGACGAACGACGCATCCGACGTGACCTCTTCCTCGTCGACGCCCAGCTGCTCCACGATGATGCTCTTCACCTTGTCAACCACCGCCATTAACCAGCCTCCTAGCCCGTCAATCGTCGCCGAACGCGACCGCCGAGGTCGCGCTGCGGCCTCCGCTTGCCGCCCGACCAACCCTCAACAGGAGTCTGCACCGTTGTCGCGGCGCAGCCCTAGAGGTGCATCCCACCATTGACGCTCACGACCTGCCCTGTAATATACGATGCTTCGTCCGACGCGAGAAAGCAGACCGCCGCCGCGACGTCGTCCGGCGTACCGAGCCTGCTCATCGGGATGCGGCCGCGCAGCGCGTCGACGGCGCCCTCGTCGAGCGACGCCGTCATGTCGGTCTCGATCATGCCGGGCGCAACGACGTTGGCCGTGATCCCGCGCGAGGCGACCTCCAGAGCCAGCGACCGGGTGAATCCTTCCAGACCCGCCTTCGACGCCGCGTAGTTGGCCTGACCGGGGTTGCCCGTCCGCCCGACGACCGAGCCGATGTTGACGATCCGGCCGGACCGCTGCTTCACCATCGGGCGCAGCACCGCCCGGCAGCACGAGAAGGCGGCGGTCAGGTTGGTGGCGATCACCGCCTCCCAATCCTCCGGCTTCATCCGCAAGAGCAACTGATCGCGCACGATTCCGGCGTTGTTCACCAGCACGTCGATGCGCTCGAAGTGCTCCAGCGCGGCCTGCGCGATGCCGGCCGCCGAAGCCTGAGCGGTCACGTCGAGTTGCACGGCCAGCGCCGTCCCGCCCGCTTTCTCGATCTCGTCGACCACCGCCTGCGCGTGATCGGCCCGCGCGCCCGCCACTACCCGTGCGCCGGCCGACGCAAGCCGGAGCGCGATCGCCCTGCCGATGCCTCGCGACGCACCGGTCACGATCGCCACCCGCCCGCTCAGGTCATGCATGCGTCATCCCCGCGCCCGCAACGTCGTCTCCGCCGATTCCAGGCTCGACGGGTCGTGGACGCAGGTCGCACTGACGGATCGGTCGATCTTCCTGATGAGGCCGCTCAGCACGCCGCCCGGCCCGACTTCGATGAACGTGGTCACACCGTCGGCGACCAGGCGTCGAACGACGTCCTCCCACCGCACGGGCGCGCTCACCTGGCGGATGAGCGCCTCGACCGCCTCGCGACCCGTCCGTTTGGGCTCGGCGTCCACGTTGGCCACGACCGGCGCCGCCGGATCGGCGACCACGAGGGCGCGCAGCTCGGGCGCCAGCCGCTCCTCGGCGGGCTTCATCAGCGCGCAATGAAACGGGGCGCTCACCGGCAGCGGCATTACGCGCCGGGCGCCGAGCGCCCTGGCGCGCAGCCCCGCCCGCTCGACGGCCGCCGCGTGGCCGGCAATCGCCACCTGCCCGGGGGCGTTCAGGTTCGCGGCGCTGACGACCTGCCCGTCGGCGACCTCGGCGCACGCCTGCGAGACCCGCTCGGCCGGCAGGCCCAGCACGGCGGCCATGGCGCCCTCTCCGACCGGCACCGCCTCCTGCATGTAGGTTCCGCGACGGCGCACGGTACGCAGCGCGTCGGCAAGCCCGAGAGTACCCGCGGCCACGTGGGCCGAATACTCGCCGAGGCTGTGTCCGGCCAGGAACGCCGGCGCATGACCGCGCGAACGCAACAGTCGATCCACGGCCACGCTCGCGGCCAGGACGGCAGGCTGGGTATTGCGCGTCAGCGCGAGCTGCTCCTCCGGGCCGTCGAAGCAGAGGCGGCTGATAGGGTCGCCGAGCGCTTCGTCCGCCTCGTCGAACGTCTGCCTGCAAACGGGAAACGTCTCGCACAGCGCCCGGCCCATGCCGACCCGCTGCGAACCCTGGCCCGGAAACACGAATGCGATCATTGAGCCCGCTCCAGCAGGGGCGCCTCCGGCGCGAGGCGCGCGGCGATCGTATCGACGAACTCCGCGCGTGCGAAACGGTAGGTGAGCGCCAGTGCGTTGCGGACTGCCTTGACGGACGAACGCCCGTGGCCGACCATCGTGAGCCCGGCCACGCCCAGCAGCGGCGCGCCGCCGTACTCGGAGTAGTCGACGCGCCGGCGGAACCGGCGAAACGCGCGCTGCGACAGCAGGAACCCCAACTGCGTGGTGAACGTCCGGCCCAGTTCCTCGCGCAACAACTCCTCGACCACCTCGACCAGCCCTTCGCTCACCTTCAGCGCGACGTTCCCGGTGAACCCGTCGCACACGATCACGTCCGCTGCTCCGGAGTACACGTCGCGCGCCTCTATGTTGCCGATGAAGCACAACGGCCCGCCGCTGAGCAGCCGATGCGCATCCCGCGTCAGGTCGTTGCCCTTCGTCGACTCCTCTCCTATCGACAGCAGCCCCACCCGCGGCGTCTCTATCGCCAGCATCGTCGTGGCGTACACCGTTCCCATCGCTGCAAACTGCACGAGGTGGCGCGGCCGGCAGTCGACCGTGGCCCCTACGTCGAGCAACACCGCGTCGCGTCGCAGCGTCGGGATCCGAGTCGCCAGCGCCGGCCGATCCACGCCCGGCAGCATGCCGAACGAAGCGTGCGCCGCGACGAGCGTCGCCCCCGTGTTGCCGGCGCTGAAGAACGCGGCGGCATCGCCGCGGGCCACCGTCTCCGCCGCGACCCGCACCGACGACCGCGGCTTGCGCCGCAGGGCCGCCGGCCCCTCGTCCATCCCGATCACGTCGGGCGCGTGCTCGACGCGCAGATCCACCCCGTCGGCCTCGGGATGACGCAGCAACTCGCTGTCGATCGCCTGCCTCGGGCCGACCAGCGTCAACCCGAATCCGAGGGAGCGTGCGGCCACGAGCGCGCCGGCGACCACGTTTCGCGGCGCGTGATCGCCACCGCCCGCGTCAACGGCAATGCGCATGGTGATCGGTCACGTCGCGACCCCCGGTGAACGGCGGCGCGCCGCCCACCGGTACTGCCTGGCGCCCCGAAACGCCTCGCAGACCCGGCGTTTCGGCCCATCCCCCCGCTGCATGACCCTGCGCCGCAAGGACTTCGCCATGCTGCGTTCCGCGGCGCAAGCTCCTAGGCTTCCTTGATCGCCTTGACCTGGCGTCCCTTGTAATAGCCGCAGTGCGGGCAGACCCGATGCGGCACCTGCGGCTCGTGACACTGCGGGCACGTGCTCAACACGACGGGTTCGAGAGCATCGTGTGCGCGTCGCTTGGCCGTGCGGGCCTTCGAATGCCGCCGCTTTGGATTCGCCATGTCTGTTCAACCCTTTCGCTGCGGCCCCGGCCCGGCGGGGGTGCGCACGAGCGACCGCAGGGCGGCGAAGCGCGGATCGTGCCACGCGGTGTCGCAGCCGCAGGTCTCGTCATTCCGATTGGCGCCGCAGACCGGGCACAGGCCTCGGCACGCGTCGTCGCACAGCGGCTTCATCGGGGCCGCCAGATGCAACTGCTCCCGCACGAGGCCGCCGAGATCGATCTCGTCGTCGCGATAGAAGGCAATCGACAGATCGTCGTCGGAGATCTCGTGCTCGCCTTCGCCCGTGTTGACCTGTTGCGGCAGATAGCGCACGTCGATGTCCAACTCCGTCGCCACGTCGAACGGCTCCAGGCATCGGCAGCAGTCGCGCCGCACCGTGGTGACGAGCCGTCCCAGCAGACTGAACTTGTCGCCGTCCTTCCGGACGTTCAACCTCAACTCGACCGGCGACGCGACCGCGAACGCCTCTTCCGGACTGAACGCCGAGGCGGGAAAGCTCCGATCCACCCGGTGCGCGGGACCGCGAACGTCACGCAGGTCCAGACGCATGGACACCACCCCGGCTGCTCCTTCCGTCTTCCGACCGAACCCCGCACTATATCACATCGGCTCTACCCGGCTCTCCGTCGACGCCGCCCCGACTCCACGGCCGCGGCACGAAGATCTGCTCGAACAGCCCGATCGCAAAGCGATCCGTCATCCCCGCGAGGAAGTCCTTCGCAGCGACGTCCAGACCGTCGCGCTCCACCGTCCGGGGATCGAGGAAGCGCGCCGGGCTCTCGCGCACCTTCTCCCACAAGCCTTCGAGAATCCCGCACGCCTTGGCGAACTCGGCGACCGCCGCGTCGTTCTCGTACACCTCGGCGTGCAGGAACGCCCGCAGGTCGAGCGTCGCCTGCAGCACCCCGGCGCTCATCGCCACTTCCGGCTCGCCCTCCCGCGCGAGGGTCTCGCGAACGACATCGGCCACGAGGCAGCCGATGCGCTCGGAGGACGTCGCGCCGAGCGCGGCGATCGGTGCGGCCGGCAGGGCCTCGACCCGCAGGATGCCAGCCCGCACCGCGTCGTCGATGTCGTGATTGACGTAGGCGATAAGGTCCGCCACGCGGGCGACCTGCCCCTCGAGCGTCGCGGCGCGCAGGGCAGGCTCGACGCCGACCGGGGCTCCATGCCTGCCCTTGGAATGCCTGCTGATCCCGTCGCGCACCTCCCAGGTCAGATTGAGCCCCGCGCCGTTCTGCTCGAGGACGTCGACGACGCGCAGGCTCTGCTCGTAGTGGTTGAAGCCGCCCGGAAACAGTCGGGTCAGAACGCGCTCGCCGGCGTGCCCGAACGGCGCGTGCCCGAGGTCGTGGCCCAGCGCGATGGCCTCGGTCAGCTCCTCGTTGAGCCGCAGCACCTTGGCGATGGTCCGGGCGATTTGCGACACCTCGAGGGTGTGCGTCAGGCGGGTCCGGTAGTGATCGCCGGTCGGCGCCAGGAACACCTGCGTCTTGTGCTTGAGACGGCGGAACGCCTTGGAGTGCACGATCCGGTCGCGGTCCCGCTGGAACACCGGCCGGATCGGATCGTCCGGTTCGGGCCGCAACCGGCCGCGGCTGCGACTGCTGAGTGCGGCGGCAGGCCCCAACGTGGCTCGCTCGCGCGCTTCGAGCTGCCGGCGAAGCGAGTCGTCGGAACCGGGCTCCGCCATCAGCCCCCCGCGCCGGGGTCCGGACCGGTGCTGGCGCGAGGCCGGATGGTCGCCACCGCGTGCTTGAAGAGCAGCACGTCCGATTCGTCGTGCTCCACGAGCAGCGCGTAGCGATCGAAGCTCTTGATGCGGCCGCACACCTCGGTGCCGTCCATCAGGCGCACCGTCACGCGCAGCCGCTCGCGCCGGGCGCCGTTCAGAAAGACGTCCTGCAGGTTCGATGCGGACTGACGATCAGCGGGGGTCGACATGATTCGCAGTAGAGGGCGCGAAGCGTGTGGAATACGCGCCGAGCGCCGCCAGGACCTCGGCCAGTGCGCCGGGATGCTCACCGGGCCGTTGAATCCAGCGTAGGTTAGGTTCTTTTCGGAACCAGATCAACTGGCGCCGCGCGTAGCGGCGGTTCTCCTGCACTATCAGCGCACGCGTGGCCGGCTCGTCGCGCACACCCCGCAGGTGTTCCAGAACCTGCCGGTACACGAGGCCGCCGAAGGGATGCGCATCCTCGGGCACGCCGGCCGCGAGCGCCCGGCGGACCTCGTCCAGAACGCCGCGCTCGAACTGCCGCTCGACCCGCCGCGCGACGCGCCGGGCGATCTCCTCGGCCGGCAGGCGCAGGGCGAACGGCAGCACGTCGTAGTCCTCCAGCGCGGAGCGGGTCTCGGCGAAGTGGGCGGTCAGGGTGCGTCCCGTGAGCAGGTAGACCTCGAGCGCCCGTACGAGCCGCTTCTCGTCGTGCGGCTGCACGCGCAGCGCCGAGTCGGGATCGACGCGCGCCACCCAGCGATGCAGCGACTCGACGCCGCGCCGCGCCGCGATGCGTCCGAGCCGCGCACGCAGCCGGTCGTCGCGTGCCGGCGCGGGGCACAGGCCGCGCGTCAGCGCCCGATAGTAGAGGCCGGTGCCCCCCGCGAGCACCGGGACGCGGCCCGCGGCGGTCACCCGGCGCACGGCGTCGGCCGCCTCACGGGCGTAGCGCGCCGCCGAGTACCTCGCCGTCGGCTCGGCGACGTCGATGAGGTGGTGCGGCACTCCGCGGCGCGCCGCCGGCGACGGCTTGTCGGTCCCGATGTCGAAGCCGCGGTACAGGGCCGTCGAGTCGCAACTGACGACCTCGCCGCCGATCCGCAGCGCGAGCTCGACGGCGAGCGTGCTCTTGCCGGTCGCCGTCGGTCCCACGACGGCCACGAGGCAGGGCCGCGCCGGCGCGCTCACGACCACCGCATCAGGACCCAGACGATCAATCCGACGAGGAACAGAACCCAACCGATCTGCTGCAGGCGCGAGGGCATGTTCGTACGCTCCGCGGCGTGTTGGTCTCAGGCGGGCGGAGACTCGTTGAAGTAGAACGTGACGGTGAAGAAGCAGGTGTCGTCCGGATAGTCGTCCGGCAACGGATAGGTCGGGTTGGACGTGGAGATGGCGTTGAACGCCGAGTTGGTGAAGGCCCTGACCCGGGACGGCTTCATGACGCTCAGGTCCGTGATCGACCCGTCGCGATGCACGTTGAACGTGAGCACCACGTTGCCGTGCATCGACATGATGGCGTACGGCATGAACCAGTTGCGGTACACCTGCGCCACGAACCGGCGGATCCACGGGCCGAAGTCGGCCCCCTTGGAGTCGAACTGGATGAACGGCGCCTGCCGATCCACGCGCCCGCGCTGGTTGTTGAAGGTCTGACGCCGGGCATAGCGGTCGAGATTGCGCATGGCGCGCCCGAGCAGGCCGTCCGCCGGCCGATCCGCGTCCGCATCGAAGTCGTCCGGATCCGGCTCGCCGCCGCCGGGCAGGCTCAGGGCGCCGTCGGCGAGCAACTGCTCCACCAGATCGTCCGGCAGGCGGCCGTCATCCTCCCCCAGCGCGTCGGCGGCCCGCGATGCATCCGCCGTCTCCGCGTCGGGCACGTCGCCGCTCGCGTCCTCGAACCGGGATTCGGCCGCCGACTCCTCCCGGTTCGCCGCCTCCGCGGCGTCGACCGCGCGATCCGGCTCGAGGGCATCGGAGGGATCCTCGCTCTCCACGAACCGCATCGAGTTGCCGTCGGCGTTCGGCAGATTGTTGAGGGGGTCGTCCGCGGCCGTCGGCGACTGCGCGATGCGATCCCGGTCCGACAACGGCGCGTTGGGATTCGGTGCCTGGTCGGCCTCGAAGTCGACGAGCGGCTCTATGTAGACGAACGTGCGGTTCTCGTCCGCGGCCAGAGCGAGCTGCTGCTGCTCCTGAAGCTCCTGCAGCTCCGCGAGCCGGGCCAACCGGAGCGCCTCGGCCTCCTGCACGAACGGGAGCTGCGGCACGAACAGCACCAGCAGCACGACCAGTGCGTGGGCGAGGACCGACAGCAGGACCTGCTCGCGCCACGACATCGCCGCTTCGATCGTGGGCGTGCCGAAGTAACGGTCCTCGAAGTCGAAGATCATGAAGCGCCCAGTAGATTATAGTCCGCGACCACCGTCACGCGCTTCCACCGCCGCCGCGCGGGTCGCGGCGTACAGATAGACGACGCCCAGCAGCATCCGGACCGCCGTGGTGTCGACGAAGCCCGCGTCGTCGAGCAACCGGCGAAACTCGGCCCCGCTCGGGAACGCGCCGACGGACGCCGGCAGATACGCGTAGGCGCTGTCGTGCCGCGAGACGAAGCGCCCGATCCACGGCAGCACCCGGCGGAAATACCAGCGGTAGAGCGAGGAGAGTCCGGGCAGGGTGGGCATCCCGAACTCCAGGATGGCGATGCGGCCGCCGGGCCGGACCACGCGATGCAGCTCCGCCAGCGTCCGGCGGGGGTCCTCCACGTTGCGAATGCCGAATGCAATCGCGGCCGCATCGACCGAGGCCGCCGGAAGCGGCACGCACATCGCATCGCCCCGCACCAGTCCGATCCGGCCGCCCATGCCCAATGCGTCGAGCTTGCGGGCGGCGTGCTCCAGCATGCGGCCGGCGAAGTCGATGCCCACGACGCGCGCCGCGCCCCTGCGCCGGCGGCGCAGCGCGATGGCAAGGTCCGCGGTGCCGGTGCAGAGATCCAGAACCGTCTCTTCGCCGGTCAGACGCAACGCGCCGACGGCGCGCGCCCGCCACCGCCGGTCGAGACCACCGCTCAACAGGTGGTTCAGCAGATCGTAGCGCCCCGCGATGGCGTCGAACATCGCCGCGATGCGATCCGGCGTCTTGTCGATCACCCGGTCCATGCCGGAAAGAGGTCCTGATCGAAACCGAGGCACGAGACGATCTTTCCGGCCATGAAGTCGGCGAGGTCGTCGAGCGTGTCCGGACGCTGGTAGAAGGCGGGCATCGCCGGCAGCATGTGCGCGCCCGCCTCGGCGCAGAGCACCATGTTGCGGAGCTGCGGCAGGCTCATCGGCGTCTCGCGCGGCACGATTACGAGCGGGCGCCGCTCCTTCAACGCGACGTCCGCCGCCCGCTCGATCAGGTTGCGGGACAATCCGTGCGCCACGCCCGCCAGCGTCTTCATCGAGCAGGGCACGATGACCATCGCTTCGCAGGGCGAGGTGCCGCTGGCAATCGCCGCCCCGACGTCCCGGTTGCGATGGACGGCCAGCGCGTCGGACGCGAACGCCACCCCGTAGCGCGCGGTCAGATAGGCGCCGAGTCGATCCACCGCGGCGTCCGGCCCCAGCTCGTCCGCCAGCAGGCGCCGCCCGAAATCCGACACCACGAGATCCACCCGCACGTCCGCGGCCAGCAACGCCGCCAGCGTGCGAACCGCGTAGAGGGCGCCGCTCGCACCCGTGATCCCGACCGCCACACGCGACGGTTTATCCGACATGGATGGCGGCGGCGGTGGCGGCCAGATAGAGGATGCCGACGTACCCGTTCAGATCGAAAGCCTGCTTCACGCGCGACAGGTCGGCGGCACTGACGAGCGACTGCTCGTAGGCCA
>WTGR01000924.1 GCA_011523485.1 Acidobacteriota bacterium | reverse complement strand
GTACGCCCTCGACCACCACGTCGACCGGCTGGCCGAGGATCATGAGCACGCCCGCCTGCTGGCGGGCGGCCTGGCCGCGATCGACGGCATCAAGGTGCGCAACACGGCGCCGCAGACCAACATGGTCTTCTTCGACGTGAGCGGCCTGGGCCTGAGCAACCGCGAGTTCGTCGACCGCTTGGCTGCGGCCGGCGTACGGATAGGCGGCGCGGGCGGGCAGATCCGGGCGGTGACGCATCTCGACGTCTCCCGGCAGGGCGTCGAGAAGTCGCTCGCTGCAATCGGCCGGATCGCCTCCGCGGCGCACGGTTGAGAGGGCGGCCTGTGGAAGACAAGCGACATCGCGCCGAACCCGGGCCGCCGATTCCCGTCTCTCGGGGGCAGGGAGTAAAGCCCGGTGTGGATCTGACGGACAACGCGGCGCTCGAGGACGTCATGAGTGCAGGTCCCGACCGGTATCCGTTGGATGGTCGATGACCGCGACGTCGATGGGCGCGCGCCGGCGTTTTCTCGTCGCCTCCCACCAGTGTCTCTACTTCGCCGACCGGGACGGCGGCGCGGTCTGCCGTACCTCTACCTCGGCTACTGGATCGCGGATTCGGACAAGATGCGGTACAAGATCGACTATCAGCCGCTGCAACTGCTGGTCGACGGCCGCTGGCAGGAAACGCGGCCGGTCGTTCCGGCGCGCGCGGACATGGACCCGAACGGGAGGCCTGTTCCCCAATGACTCGAATCCATCGCGGCCCGTCCTTCTGCCTGCTCCTGCTGTTCGCCGTCGCCGCCGCTCCGCCGGCCGGAGCACAGGGCGTCGACGTGACGACGGCCACCATCGAGGACCTGAACCGTGCGTTCGACGCCGGCACGCTGACCTCGGAGGAGCTGGTGCGGAGCTACCTGGCCCGCGTCGCGGCGTACGACGACGCCGGCCCCGCACTCAACGCCGTCATCGCGTTGAACCCGGAGGCGGCGGCGCGGGCGCGGGCGCTCGATGCCGAACGGGCCGCGGACGGACCGCGCTCGCCGCTGCACGGTATCCCGGTGGTCCTGAAGGACAACCTCGACACGGCGGACCTGCCGACCACCGCCGGCTCGGTGCTGCTGGCCGGCTCGCTGCCGCCCGACGACGCCTTCCTGGTGCGCAAGCTCCGCGACGCCGGCGCCATCGTCCTGGCCAAGGTCAACATGAGCGAGTTCGCCTCCGGCGGCGCGATGAGCTCGCTTGGGGGACGTACTCGGAACCCGCACGATCCGACCCGCAGCCCATCCGGGTCGTCCGGCGGGACCGGGGCGGCGATCGCGGCGGCGTACGCGCAGGTGGGGCTGGGGACCGACACCGGCGGGTCGGTGCGCGGACCGTCGACGGCCAACGGCATCGCCGGGCTCAAGCCTACCTACGGACTGCTCAGCCGCGACGGCATCGTCCCGCTCGCCCTCTCGTTCGACACCGCGGGGCCGATGGCCCGCCACGTCTACGACGTGGCCGCCGCGCTCGGCGTGATGACCGGGGTCGATCCCGCCGACGACGCCACCGCGGCGAGCGAAGGACGCTTCGAGACCGACTACACGCAGTACCTGGACTCCGACGCGTTGCGGGGCGCGCGCATCGGCATCGCCCGCGACTTTCTCGGCCAGGACACCGAGGTGGACTGGATCGTCGAGGCCTCGCTCGACGTGCTGCGGTCCGCCGGGGCGACGATCGTCGACCTGCGCTTCCCGGACTGGCTGCTGGATGCTCCCGGCAACTTCTACGCCCCGATCCGCTACCGCGAGTTCCGGGCGCAGATCGCCGACTATCTCGCGACCCTGAAGCCCGGCTTCCCGACCACGCTGGCCGGGCTGATCGAGGACGCGGTGCGTGTCAACGGCCGCGAGGACGGCGGTGTGCTGCCCAATCCCGGACGCTGGCGCCTGATGCGCGAGGAGGAGGAGAGCGGCCGGCTCTCGGATCCGGAGTACCGCGCCGTGCGCGCACACGGCCTGCCGCTCGTGCGCGCCGCGATCGAGGGGATCATGGACGCCGAGGAGCTCGCGGCCATCGTCTACCCGACCTCGCCCCGGCGGCCCGGCCGGGCCGATATCGCGCCCGCACCGTCCGGCGGAGGCGGGCGCTCGGCCACCCGTTACGCCAATCTGACCGGGTTCCCCGATCTCATCGTGCCGGCCGGCTTTACCGGCGAGGGACTTCCCGTCGGCCTCTCGTTTCTCGGCCGCGCGTTCGACGAGCCCCGCCTGCTGGCTCTGGGCTACGCCTTCGAGCAGGCGACCGGGGCGCGCCGCCTGCCCGTGCATACGCCGCCGCTGGGGCCGTGAGGGCGACCGGGGCCGGCCGCCGCGGGTGACCGGCAGGTCCGGGCGCGGGCTCGTGCGGAGGCGATGCAACCGGTGTGTGCATTGCGGAGCCGTCCTGCCCGGTTGACACGCTGCGTGAAGGTGCAGACCATATGTTGGTCACGACGAGGGAGGGACCGAGATGCTGATGACCCGCCGCCAGTTCGTATCCGTCACCGCCAACGCCACCGCCGCGGCGGCGCTCGGCGCCGCTGTGGCGCACCCCCGCGCGGCGTCCTACGACCTCGTCGTCCGGGGTGGGCGGGTCATCGATCCGTCGCTGGGGATCGACGCCATCCGCGATGTGGCGATTGCCGGCGGGCGCATCGCGGCGGTCGAGCCGGGCATCGACGCAGGCGACGCGCAGGTGGTGAACGCCGCCGGTCGGATCGTCGTGCCCGGCCTCATCGACGTCCACACCCACTACGCCCGCGAGGCGGATGGGCCGCGGATCTGCCTGGAGGACGGGGTGACCGCGTGGGTCGACGCGGGCTCGGCGGGAGCCGACGCCATCGCCGATCAGGTGGCCGTGGCGCGCGCGGCGCCGCAGCAGGGGCGGTTGCTGGTGAACATCGGGAGGCAGGGCATCCTGCCGGGCGGCGACACGATGGACCTCGATCTGGCCGACGTCGGGGCGGCGCGGGACGCCATCGCGCGCAACCGGGACTACGTGGTCGGAGTCAAGGCGCGGCTGTCGCGCAACGTGGCGGCCGACGACGTCGAGGTGCTGCGCCGCACGCAGGCCGCGGCCTCCGCCTTCGACCTGCCGGTGATGATTCACATGGGGCAGACCGTCTCTCCGCTCTCCACCCTGTTCGCGCTGCTCAAGCCGGGGGACGTCGTCACCCACATGTACGCGCCGCCGCCCAACGCCATCGTCGGCGACGACGGCCGCATCCGGCCGGCGGTGCTCGAGGCGCGGCGACGGGGCGTCCGCTTCGACGTGGCCAACGGCCGCCGGGGGCACATCCGCTGGGATACGTTCGACCAGATCATGCAGACCGGCTTTCTGCCCGACACCATCTCCACCGACGGCAACACCACGAGCCGCAGCGTGCCGGGGGTGGTGGACCTGCCGAACGTGATGTCGAAGTTCCTCGACGCCGGGATGAGCCTGACGCAGGTGGTCGCGTGCGTCACCACCAACGCCTCGCGGGTCTTCCCGCACCTGAACGATCGCGGCACCCTCCACGTGGGGGCGCGGGCCGACCTGGCCCTGCTCGAGCTGCGCCACGGTCTGTTCGACTTCGTCGACAACTACGAGAACCTGCGCACCGGCGGCCAGCGTCTGTTCCCGCGCGGTACCGTGCTCGGCGGCGAGTGGATTCCGCGCGCCGGCTGACGGGCGCGTTCGCGCGCCGGCTGACGGGCGCGTTCGCGCGCCGGCTGACGGGCGCGTTCGCGCGACCGCCGAGCGGGCGCGACCGCCGAGCGGGCGCGACCGCCGAGACGAAGGGCCGCGCTTCCAGGCGGACGCAATGATACGGCGGCTACAGGAGGGGGCGATGTTGGCACGTTCAGCAACGGCTTGCAGGTCTCGGTGGCATACGGCGTTTCATCACGGGTTGCCGGCGCTGGCGGCCGTATCCCTGGCGTTGGCCGCGTTGGGGGCGCGGCCGGCCGGGGCCCAGGATGCCGGGGGTGCCGCAACGTCCTTCGTCACCCACGTCATCGACGGGGAGCTGGCCAGCGGCTACCAGCCCGTGGTGGCGGACCTGAACCGCGACGGCCGGCCGGACGTCATCGGCCTGTCGACCCGCATCGGCGAGCTGGCCTGGTACGAGAACCCGGGTTGGGAACGCCACGTGCTGGCCACCGGCCTGAACCGTTCCATCAACGCCGCGGCCCGGGATCTGGACGGCGACGGCATCCCGGAGATCGCCCTCGCCCACGAGTTCGGGACGACGCACGGGAGCAGCCTGGGGATACTCAGCCTGCTGACCCACGCGGGCGATCCGACCGCGCCGTGGAGCATCCGCGAGCTCGACCGCACGCCGACCGTGCACCGCATCCGCTGGGCCGACCCCGACGGCACGGGTCGCCCGGTGCTGGTCACCGCGCCGCTCTCCGGGCCCGCCGCCGAGCCGCCGGAGTACCGCGACGCGGTACCCGTCTACTGGTATCGACCAGGCGACTGGCGGCGGCGCACGGTCACCGACGCCGGCCAGGGCGTGGTGCACGGACTGCTCGTCAAGCCGTGGCGCGAGCCGGCGGGCGATGCCGCGTTCACCGCGAGCTTCACGGGGGTGCACGTGCACCGCTACCTCGACGGCGAGTGGAGCCGCGAGGCCGTCGTCGCCGGCGATCCGGCCCCGTGGCCGGCCAGCGGCGCGAGCGAGGTGGAGGTCGGCCGCCTCGGGGAGCGCGATTTCGTGGCGACGATCGAGCCCTGGCACGGCCCGCAGGTGGTCGTCTACCGCGAGGACGGCGGCGGGTGGACGCGACAGGTGATCGACGAGATCGGCAGCGGGCACACGATCGTCACCGCGGATTTCGACGGTGACGGCCGCGACGAGATCGTCACCGGCGACCGCGGCGACACGCGGCGGCTGTACCTGTACGCGACCACCGACGCCGGCGGCGGCGCCTGGTCGCGGCGGATCCTCGACGAGGACATGTCTCCGTCGGGATGTGCGGTGGCCGACCTGAACCGCGACGGGCGCGTCGACCTGATCTGCATCGGCGGCCGCACCGCGAATCTCAAGTGGTACGAGAACGCGGCGCCGTGAGGCGTGACCGAGCCCTCCTTGCCGCCAAGTGTGATCACGTGCTACGATGCGCGTTGCCCCCATCGAGCCTTCTTTCGCATACGGAGGCTGCATCATGAACTCGGGAACGCGCGAAGTCGTGAATCTCGTCCTGGCGACCCTCACCCTGGTCATCTCGCTGGTGAACGCGATCGGCGTGCTGCTGGTCAACGGCAAGGTCGACCGCCTGACCGGCAGGGTGGACGCGCTGCAGGCGGTCATCACCGCAGACATCAATGCCGACGCCCGACCGTGACGCGGGGGGCGGGCTCCCGCTCGGCGGGTAGTGTCGGTTGCAATCGCGCGGGTATCCACTCCGTGAAGCCGGCGCCGTCACCGGCCCTCCGGCGGACTCGGATGCGCGACCGGGCCCGCGCGCTACAATACGGCCATGGTTTCTCGACACGCACCGGGCGCCGTGCTGGCCGTCACCCTGGCCATGGTGGTTCCGCTGCCCGCCGCGGCGGCGCAGGATCCCCCAGGCGCCCGGCCCTACCGGCAGGTATGCGAGTTCTGCCATGGCGCGGCGGGCCGCGGGGACATCGCTCCCGCCCTGGTCCCCTTCGGCTTCGACGCCGAGTACGTCCTCGCCGTGGTGCGCGAGGGGTACGGACAGATGCCGCCGATATCGCGCCGCGAGCTCGACGACGATGCGGTCCGGCAGGTGGCCGCCTACCTCGAGGTCCTGACCTCGCCGCAGGTCCCGCCGGAGCCACCGTCGGAGGAGGCCGAGGCCGAAGCGGAGGAGGGCGACGCGGAAGCGGTGGAAGCGGTCGAGGCGGTCGAGACCAGCGAATACGAAGGCCCGCGTACGCCCGAGGGGCAGCCCGACCTGAACGGAATCTGGCAGGCCCTCAATGCGGCATCGTGGGACATCCGGGCGCACAACGCGCAGGACGGCGTCCCGGCCGGTCTCGGCGTGGTCGAGGGCGGCGAGATTCCGTACCAGCCGTGGGCGGCGGCGCAGCAGCGGGAGAACTACGCGAACCGGCTCACCGCGGACCCGTTGCGGCAGTGCTTTCTGCCGGGCGTGCCGCGCGTCACCTATCTGCCGTTCCCCTTCCGCATCCTGCAGACGCCGGATCACGTCGTCATCACCTACGAGTTCGCGCACGTCGTGCGCATCATCTACACCGACGGCAGCCCGCATCCGCTGCCGAACGACTTCTGGATGGGCGACTCGCGCGGTCACTGGGACGGCGACACCCTGGTGGTCGATACGACCCACTTCAACGGCCGGACCTGGTTCGACGCGGCCGGCAACTTCCACAGCGGCCAGTTGCACGTGGTCGAGCGCTACACGCCGGTCACGCCGTATCACCTCGACTACGAGGTGACGCTCGAGGACCCGGAGGTCTTCACCCGCCCGTGGACGATGCGCATGCCGCTGTATCGCCGCATGGAGGCCGGGCTGCAGCTTCTCGACTACGACTGCGTCGATTTCATCCTGCAGGCGTTGGAGACGCCGGAGGGAGGTGTGCGGTGATCCAGCATCGAACCGGCTTCGTCGCCGTCGTCGCCATCGCGGCGCTCGCCCTGCTCGGCCCGGCCGCGCTGCCCGCCTGGGTCCATGCCCAGGGGGGCGAGCCGGTGGACTTCGAGCCGCCCCGGACTCCGTGGGGGGATCCGGACTTCCGCGGCTATTTCCTGCCGGGCGCGTCGCAGCCGCTCGAGACGCGGGCGAGCGACGAGTGGCGGCAGGCGGAGGGCGTCAATCGCGGGCAGGGCGCCGCGTTCTCGCGCTTCTTCGAGCCCGATCCCGATGCGCCGCCGCGGCCGGCCCGGGTGACGCGTTCGATGATCATCGATCCGCCGGACGGCAAGGTGCCGCTGCAGCCGTGGGCGGCCGAGCAGCGCGGCGAGATCATGGCCCGGCAGGATGAGCTGGCCCATCTGGACCCGCGCGTCAAGTGCCTGCCGTCGGCGCTGCCGCGGGCGCATCTGCCGGTCGGTTACAACACGTACCAGATCCTGCAGATTCCCGGTTACGTGATCATGCTCTACGAGTGGAACCACCTCTACCGGTACATCCCGCTGGACGGCCGGCCGCACCTGCCGCCCGACATCCGCCTGGGGATGGGCGATTCGCGCGGACACTGGGAGGGCGACACGCTCGTGGTGGACGTCACCAACTTCACCGCCAACACGTGGCCGGTCGGGCACGGGGCGCCGCCGGAGGGAGCGCCGGCCAGCGCGCTGACCAGCGGGCACGGCGTCTTCCACAGCGGCGACCTGCACGTCGTGGAGCGTTTCACCTTCGTCGACGCGGACACGATTCGGTACACCGCCACCATCGAGGATCCGAACGTGTTCACGCAGCCGTGGACCATCGAGTTCAACGCCCTGAGACGGGCCCCCGAGGGTCACATGCTCTTCGAGTACGCCTGTCACGAGGGCAACGGACGCAATCTCGAGCTGATGACCGGCGTCGACGTCGGCGCGGCGCGGGTGCGGATCCGGTAGTCCGCCAGGGCCGGTCCGGAGGCCGGGAGTTCGTTCCGCGGGAGTGTCGCGCCGGCGAGGCTCCCAACGCGACCTCGAGGTCGCGCGGGGTCGAGGGAGACACGATGCGAACCAAGCGCGCTACGGCGATGACGGTTGCAACGGGACCGGGGCTGGGCGGCGTCCTCCTGCTGGGGTTGCTCGCGGGAGCGGCGCCGGCGGCGGGGCATCACGCCTTCTCCGCCGAGTTCGATGCGGATCGCCCTCTGCGGCTCGTGGGCACCGTCTCGAGGACCGAGTGGATCAATCCCCACTCCTGGATCCATGTCGACGTGGAGGGCGAGGACGGCGAGATCGTCACCTGGGCCATCGAGTGCGGCGCCCCCAACGCCCTGATGCGCCGCGGCCTGAACAAGAACTCCGTTCCGGTCGGCACCGAGCTCGTCATCGACGGCTTCGGCGCCAAGAACGGCTCGAACACCGCCAACGCGCGGGACATCACGTTCCCGGACGGAACGCAGTTCTTCGTCGGCTCGTCCGGCATCGGCGCTCCCTACGAGCGCCGTTGACCGGCGAGACGAACCTGCCGGCGGTCGACGTGGACGGCGGGTTCGTCCGTGCAGTCCGGGGCGCGCGGCGCCGGCGCCGCGCGGTTCTTTCGACGGATGAGACGGCGCGGATCGGAAGCGGGCGGGAGCTCCCCGGAAGAGAGGTTGCGATGAGTAGCGGATGGATCGGCTCGAAGGGATCGGCGCTCGCGGGGGCACTGGCGCTTGCCGCGCTGATCCTGCTGCCGGCGGCGGCCGCGGCCCAGTCCGGCGGCGATGGCGCGCCGGCGGCGCGGACCGCCTGGGGCGACCCCGATCTGCAGGGGCTCTGGACGTCGGCGACGCTCACGCCGCTGGAGCGTCCGGCGGACCAGACGGACCGGGAGCTGCTGACCGACGAGGAGGCGGCGGCCATCGAGCAGGAATCCGCCGCGCGGCGGGCGGCCTCGGACGGCAAGTCCGCCCCCGGCAGCGTCGGCGGCTACAACCAGGTCTGGCTGGATGCGGGAACGCGCATCGTCGGCGACCGCCGCACGGCGCTGATCGTCGATCCGCCGGAGGGGGTCATTCCCTGGATTCCGGACAAGCAGGTCGAGAGCGACCGCGAGCGGGCGCGCTACGGCGTCGGCCCGTTCTACTCCTACACGGACCTCGACACCGGGGAGCGCTGCATCACCGACGGCCTCCCCAACATGGTGCCGCTGCAGCCCTACAACATGAACATGCGCATCTTCCAGACGCCGGGGCAGGTGGTGATGCTGCACGAGATGTACCACGAGCTGCGGGTCAT
>WTGR01000461.1 GCA_011523485.1 Acidobacteriota bacterium | reverse complement strand
CCTCCGACGCGATGATCTGGCCTTCGATGTAGCCGATGCCGGCCGCCACGAGCAGCGGTGTCGTGTTCTCGTCGTTCCCGATCGCCGGGTCGGCGCCATGATCGAGCAGCAGGCGCACCATCGCCGTGTCCGACGCCTTGACCGCCAGGAAGAGCGGCGTCGCGCCGATATGGCTCATGTAGGTGTAGTCGTAGGTCCCGTTCTTCGGTGGATCGGCGCTCATCCGCGCGTTGACGTCGGCGCCGCGGGCAAGCAGCAGCTTGGCCAGCGCAAGGCTGTCCAGCGGGCCGGAGCGCACCGGGCAGGGGAGGGCGGTCCGCTCGCAGTTGCGCGTCCGCACCAGGCCGTGCAGCGCGGTTCCGCGCGGGCCGTCCGCGTTCGGGTCGGCACCCTCTGAAACCAACCAGGCCGCGAGGTCGTAGTGCGCGTTCTCGATGGCAGTGGCCAGGACGCTCGAGCCGCGGCGCGGCGGCACGTTTTCATCGGCGTGCTCCTCACGGCGCCGGGTCGGGATGGCGTCCATGGCTGTCTCGTCGATGCTCGCGCCGCCGGCCAGCAACGCCTGGACGGTATGCAGGTCGCCGCTGCGCGCCGCGAACAACAGCGCCGTCATTCCTCGGGAGGAGCGCGCGGCCACGTGGGCTCCCGCCTCGACCAGCACCCGCGCGGCCTCCGCGTTGCCTTCCGCCGCCGCCCACATCAGCGCGGTCTGTCCGCGCCAGGCTTCGGCCTCGTCGACGCCGGCGCCACCAGCCAGCAGCAGGCGGAGCACCTCCGGGTTGCCGGTGCGTGCCGCGGTCATCAGCGGGGTTTCTCCCTCCGGGGTGGCGAGGTTCGGATCCGCGCCGGCGTCGAGCAGGAGCGCGACGGTCTCGGCGTTTCCGTTCGTGCCGGCCAGCGAAAGAGGAGTGACGCCGTAACGGTTCGCCGCGTTGGCGTCGGCCCCGGCCCGCAGCAGCAGTCTGGCGATCCCGGCCCGGTCCTGCCGCACCGCCCAGTGCAGGGCGGTCGTGCCGTCCGGCGCAGGCGCGTCGACATCATCTCCTGCTTCCACGAGCGCGCGGACGGCGGCGTGATCGCCGTTCCGCACCGCCTCCGCGAGTCGCTCATCACCGGCAGCGGCGGCGGGGCCCGATGTGGCAAGCAGAAGAATCAACAACCCGTACAGGCAGATGACGCGCATGTCGATGCCCTCCGATAGCGGTGAGGCCGGACGGCGGTGGCGGAAACGAACAGCCGCAGTATAGCGCCGCCATCCCGTCGCAAGGCTCCCTGTTCGGGCCCAGCCCCCACCGCTCCACGAGTCTGCACTGCGGAACTCGTTCCGTTGCGTTCTACGGCGCAGGCTCATAGACTACGGGAACTCGCTCCGCAGCTCGATTCGGGTCGATGAACGTCGGGAATCTCGCGGCGTCTTGCAGCAGGTGATGCACCGCAACCTGGCCGGGCCGAACGAATGGCGGCTTCTGTTCCGGAGCGCCGGAAGTCTGCGCCGTCGGAGACTGCCCGGGCGCGAACGACGCTGCCCGTGGGACATCCGCCCGGGTGTCCTGGGCGCCTGCTGTCTGGTGATCCTTCTGGCTTCCGCGTCGAATCTCCATGCCGTCGGCGGCGCGCGGCAGGAGGCAGTCCTCCCGCAGCACGAGAATGGGGCAGCCGGCGGCGATGCCACGCCGTCGCGCGAGCTCCTCGACCGCTACTGCGTGGCCTGCCACAACGAGCGGGTCGTGCAGGGCCGCGGCGGCGCGGGGTCGCCGCTCGCCGCGCAGCTCCGTGCGGTCGGGCTGACCCTCGACACGCTCGACTTGTCGAACGTCGGCCGCGACCCGGAGATCTGGGAAAGGGTCGTCCGCAAGCTCCGTGCGGGGGCCATGCCGCCCGCCGGCCGTCCGCGCCCGGACGTGGAGATGCGCGACGTGTTTCTCGCGCGCCTCGAGGCGGATCTCGATGCCGCCTGGGCGGCGCGGGCCGATCTGCCGCGGACTGCCGTCTTCCATCGACTCAACCGCGCCGAGTACGCCAACGTCATCCGGGATCTGCTGGCCCTGGACGTCGACGTCGCGTCCCTGCTGCCGCCGGACGATGCGAGCTACGGGTTCGACAACATCGCCGACGCGCTGGGCGTGTCGCCGCTGCTGCTCGAGCGCTACC
>WTGR01000572.1 GCA_011523485.1 Acidobacteriota bacterium | reverse complement strand
CGGAGACGCCGCCCATCCCGCCGTTGGGGTCCGCCCCCTGCTCCAGCAGGTACAGGGCGAACGCGTCCTGGCCGCTGACGATCGAGAACGGCAGCACGTGGGTGCCGTCGGCGCTCGGCTCGTTGACGTCGCTGCCGGCCGCGATGAGCGTCGCCGCGGCGGCGATGTCGCCGTTGCGGGCCGCGTACATCAGCGGCGTGAAGCCTTTGCGCGTCGAGGCGCGCGGGTCGGCGCCCGCCGTCAGCAGCAGCCGCACGACCTCGGGATGCCGTTCCGAGACCGCCCACATCAGCGCCGTGCTGCCGGTCGCCGCGACCGCCGCGTTGGCGTCCGCACCGCCCGCGATGAGCCGGCGCACCACATCGGCGCTGCCTGTTCGCGCAGCGGTCATCAGGGGGGTGAGCCCGCTGGTCTGCGCCGCGTCGACGTCGGCGCCCGCCGCCAGCAGCGTCTCGACCATGGCGACGCTCGCGTTCTCGGCCGCGCGCTCCAGAGCGGTCACGCCGTGGTCGTCGGACGCGTTCACGTCGGCGCCCGCCGCGAGCAACCGCTCCGCCAGCTCGACGTCGTCCCGGTGCGCCGCCCAGAGCAGTGCGGTCACGCCGTCGGGCCGTGCCGTGTTGACGTCGATCCCCTCATCGAGGAGCGCGAACACCGCCTCCCGGTCCTGATCCGCGGCGGCGGTCACGATCCGCAGGTCCTGGGCGGCGGCTGCGGCGGCGCCGAGCGCCCAGAAAGCAACCAGGACAACTAGACAGCGCAACGTCGGAATCTTCATGGTCATCGCTGCAATTATGCACCAGCCGCCTCGATGTGCTCGGCGATCCGATCGCGCAGCCGCTGCGTCTCGGGACACAAGTGAAACAGCCGTTGCAGGTTCTGAAGCGACCTCTCGATCATCTGGTCTCTGCCGCCACCCGCCCGCCTTGGATCGCCGTGCCTCCGCAGCAGCGGCCCGAAGACTTCCTCCTCCATCCGAGGATGCGTGCGAGCATCCTGCCAACCGCCAGGCAGATCGTCCTGAAACCCGACGCAGACGCAGATCTCGACCTCCGGCTCTGCTGGACAGCAGAGCAGCGCGATACCTCTGGCGTGGATGTCAGCCTCCAGGCGCGCCATTGCGTCTTCCCCCGCGCGGTCGGCGTCAGGAAAGAACAACCAGAGGTCGAAGAATCCGAATGCTCCCCAACACGCCCGCCTCCGAACGTGCCATGCACCTCGATCGTCATCTCCTCGCAGCCGCGATTCTCGCCAAGAGCGGCGAAGCAGGCCAGCCGGCTTCCGCCGCGGATGCCGTCCCACACCTCGCTGGTCGCGCTCCGCGGCTTGCCGTCCAGAATCTCGCCGATGGTGAAGCCGTTGCCGATACCCTGCAGCACGCGGAGAAGGTCGAGGAAGTTCGACTTGCCGCTGGCATTGGCGCCGACGAACAGGTTCATTCGCCCCAGGCGCAGATCGACCCGCCGCAGGCTCTTGAAGTTCTCGACGACGATGCGGTCGATCATCACGCGTACTCTACATGGCAACCCGGCCATGCAGCCGCAACGCCGCTGTCGGGTGCATGAACGCACGAGGCGTACCGGAGTCGACGATACGGCAGGGATGTGTCGATCTCGTCACCGGCTCGTCGATTGACCGTGCGACGCGGCACGCATGGCGACAGCCGAGGCCGGGTCATGCGTGCGAACACGTTGCACTATAGTTCCCACGATTCTTCGAACCGTCCGCCAGGGCACTGCGGCGCACACGTGAACGGAGCTGCCACTCGATGAGTGCAAGTGATGCATCGACCTCGAATTCCCGCCTGCGGTACGCGGTGGACGAAACGCCGTCGGAGGGACTGACGATCGGCCTCAGCCTGCAGGTCGTCACGCTCGTCCTGACCGGGATCATCCTCGTCCCGATCATCGTGCTGAACGCGGCGGGCTACCCGGAGGGACTGGAGTGGGCGGTGTTCGCGGCCCTGGCCGTCAGCGGCCTCTCGACCATCCTGCAGGCCCGACCGGCAGGACCGATAGGCGCCGGCTATCCCCTCTACATGGGCACGTCAGGGGCCTTCATCGGCGTTTCGGCGGCGGCGGTGGCCACCGGCGGCCTGCCGCTGCTGGGGACGCTCGTGGCCGCCTCGGCGCTGGTGCAGTTCTTCTTCTCCGC
>WTGR01000570.1 GCA_011523485.1 Acidobacteriota bacterium | reverse complement strand
GGCCTCGTTGTAGCGGAAAACCGCGTCGTAGGTCGGCAGGATCGCGCCTCCGCGCATAGATCAGGGGGCGTTCGGCGTGCTGCAGGAACGCGAAGAACTCTTTGCAGCGCGCTTCGGTCATCGCGTTGTCCCGCATCGCCTGCATCCGATGGCGGTAGCCGGGCACCGGCAGCAGGCCCTCGCCTCGGTACCTGCCGACCCAGTTCTGGACGTCCTTTGGCACGTCGACCACGACCGGACCGGGCCGTCCGGACTTCGCGATCTCCATGGCCGACCGCATGATCGTCTCAAGGCGCTCGGGATCGGTGACCAGAAAGACGTGCTTGGCCACGGCGCCCATCACGCTGCTCACCGGCGCCTCCTGGAAGGCGTCCGTGCCGATCGAGGATGTCGGCACCTGTCCGGTGATCACGACGATGGGTATGGAGTCCGCGATACAGTCCCGGACCGGCGTCACGCAGTTCGTCGCCCCCGGGCCGGAGGTGACGATGACGACGCCGACGCGGCCGGTGGCCCGGGCATAGCCGGACGCCATAAAGCACGCGCCCTGCTCATTCGCCGGCACGATCAGCGACATCGCGTCTTCGCCGCCCGGCGCGTTGGCCTCGTTGTAGCGGAAAACCGCGTCGTAGGTCGGCAGGATCGCGCCTCCGCTGTAGCCGAATACCGTGTCGACGCCCTGATCGGCGAGCACCTGGACGATCATCTCGGCACCGGTCATCTCGGTGCCGGACAAAGGGTGCGGGCGGTTCGGCTGGGTTTGGGTCTGTGTCGTCATCGGCGGTCGGTCCCCGGCGCCCTGCCGAGTGTTGATGAAAAGTTTGTGCATTGCAATAGCCGTTGTTCTGCGCCAACATGCCAGCCGAAGGCCCGGGTGACAGGCCACGACAGCGGCGGACACCGTGCGACACATCATCTCCATACTGCTCCAGAACGAAGCCGGCGCGCTGGGTCGTGTGGCCAACATGTTCTCCTCGCGCGGCTTCAACATCGAGAGTCTGAACGTCGCGCCGACCCACGCTGAGACCGTATCGAGGTTGACGCTCGTGACGAGCGGATCGGCCGAGGTCATCGACCAGATCTCAAAGCAGCTGGGCAAGCTCATCGATGTCGTGAACATCATCGACATGACCGACGGCGATCATATCGAGCGCGAGCTGGCGCTGTTCAAGCTGCAGCCTGCCGCCGACGACCGCGAGCGGCTCGCGATGCTGGTCAGGGAATTCGGCGCGCGGGTTCTGGGCGATCACGAGGGGCATTTCACGGTCGAGCTCATCGGCGGCAGCGGAGAGATCGACCGCTTCATGGACAGGCTCTCCGAGCGGCTCAGAATCCTCACGGTCGTGCGCAGCGGCGCCATGGCCGTGGCGCGGGGCGCGCCGGTCCTGACACCGACCTAGCCGCTTCCCGGCGTGGGTCCATGGGTTCTCGCAGTCTCAATGCCGAGCGACTCGCACAGGCGCATCGCGTCGTCCTCAAGATCGGCTCGTCGCTGTTCGTGGATCACACCACGGGCAGGCTGCACCGCACGTGGCTCGAAGCGCTGTGCGCGGACGTGGCGGGCATGCGCGCCGGCGGCCAGGAGATCGTCATCGTGTCCTCCGGGGCGATCGCGCTCGGCGCACGGCAGCTGGGCATCGATCCGACGCGTGCGCGGCTCGAAGAGAGTCAGGCCGCGGCGGCGGCCGGACAGATCCAGCTCGCCCACGCGTACCAGGAAATCCTCGGCGCGCATGGTCTTGCGGCGGCGCAGATTCTCCTCACGCTGGACGACAGCGAGAGCCGGCGAAGGTATCTGAACGCCGCCAACACCCTGTTCACGCTGTTGAAGCGCGGTGCGATTCCGGTGGTCAACGAGAACGACACGGTGGCCACACAGGAAATCCGCTACGGCGACAACGACCGGCTCGCCGCCCGGGTGGCGCAGATGATCAGCGCCGATTGCCTGATCCTGCTCTCCGACGTCGACGGCCTCTACACGGCCGATCCGAAGCTCGATCCGCACGCGCGGCACATTGCGGAGCTGACCCGCCTCGGTGAGGAGCACTGGGCCATGGCCAGCGGCCCGGGATCCGACCACGGCAAGGGCGGCATGCGCACCAAGCTCGACGCCGCGCGAATCGCCATGGGCGCCGGGTGCCGGATCCTGATCACCTCG
>WTGR01000480.1 GCA_011523485.1 Acidobacteriota bacterium | reverse complement strand
GCAGCACCGTCGTCTTGCCCGCGCCGTTCGCCCCCAGCAGCGCCACCAGCTCGCCCCCGCGCAGCCGCCAGGACACATCGCGCACCACCTGGCGGCCGCCCAGGCTCGCGCACAGCCGGTCGACTGCCAGCTCAGCCATTCCCCAGCCTTCTGCCCGCGGCGATCCAGATGAAGACCGGCGCTCCGACGAGCGCCGCGACCACGCCGAGCCGGAGCTCGGCGGCGGTCGGGGCCAACCGCACCCCGATGTCGGCGAGAACGAGAATCACCCCGGCCAGCAGCGCCGCCGGCATCAGGGTCCGAGCGGGATCGTGATCCACCAGCCGGCGCACCAGGTGCGGCGCGACGATTCCGACGAAACCGATCGCGCCGGCCGTCGCGACCGCCGCCCCCGTCGCCAGCCCCGCGCCGACCACCACCAGCCGCCGCGCGCGCCGCAGGTCGACACCGACGCCGGCCGCCGCCTCCTCGCCCAACGTCAACGCCGAGAGGTCACGGCGTGCCGCCAGCAGCAGGGCGAACCCGGCCGCGAGGAAAGGCGCCGCCAGCACCAGGTCGTCGAAGCTCCGGTTGGCGACGCTTCCCAGCGTCCAGTTGAGCATGTCGGCCAGTGAGAAGGGATTCGGCGCCAGGTTCATCAGCAGCGCCATCATCGCACCGGCGAAGCTGGACAGCCCGATGCCCACCAGAATCAGCGTCACCATCGACCCGACGCGGACCGCGGCGACCGTCAGCAGCCCGGTGGCCGCCAGCGCGCCGGCGATCGCCGCGACCGGCAGTGCGAAGGCGCCCACCTCGATCAGCCCGTAGTAGATCACGAACGTCGCCGCGAGCGACGCCGTGGCGGATACGCCGAGCACCCCCGGCTCGGCCAGCGGGTTGCGCAGCAGGCCCTGCAGCGCCGCCCCCGAAATCCCGAGCGCGGCCCCGGTCACGAAAGCCGCCAGCGCGCGCGGCAACCGGATTTCCCACACCACGATCACATCGCCCGGGGAGGCCGCTCCGACCAGGGCGGCCAGCACTCGGCCGACCCCGAGGGGCGTCGAGCCCAGCAGGCAGGCGGCCCCGGCGGCGGCCATACCCGCCGCCGCCAGCAACCCGATCAGTGCGCGATCGTTTCGCACGGGATCCCTTGCGTGAAGGCTCAGCCGCCGACGGTGAACCTGCCTCCCGCGACGACCGCCCGGGGCAGGCCCGGATAGCCCAGCGCGCTGTCGTATGCCGCGTCGGCCGCGTTGTCGATCCGGGCGAACAACGTCAGGTCCTCGTGCACCCGCACCTGCCCGCCCAGGGTGATCAGCGCGTAGCCCGGATTGACGGTGATGTCCACCGGACGCCCGTCGGACACCCGCTGCAGGCCGAGGAACGCGCTGTCGTGGCGGTCGCCCGTCACCTCCAGGTTCAGGTGCAGGCCGGCGCGCCCCCGCGTGTAGTCGACACGCAGGTGGCCGCTGTGGCGGGGACGCCGCAGCAGCGGCTGGCCCGGCTGGAACTGCTCGCTGGTGCTCCGGTTGGTCACGACCTCGGCATTCACCAGGGCGTAGGCGGCGCTGGCGGTCAGCCCGCCGAAGGGACGCTGCAGCCCGAACTCGAGCTCCAGGCCGGCCGCTCGCGAACCGTCGATGTTGACGTAGTCGGCGACGCCGTCCCCCCCGCCGCCGGGCGATGGCGCGTAGGCGATCTGCCCGGTGTAGTCGTTGCCGAACCAGGTGGCCCGCGCCAGCCAACGCCGGTCGGCGAAAGTGAGCTCCGCTCCGACGTCGGCGGTCACGGCCTGCTCCGGCCGCAGCGACAGATCGCCGTCCACCCATTGCGAGCCGTACAACTGCGAGAAAGTGGGATTCTTGATGCCCGTCCCGAGGTTCGCCGACACCTTGACCGACGAGAGGGCCCCCGTGCGTACCGGCAGCGGCCAGCCCCCCGCGGACAGCTTCGGGTTGACGGCCGTCCCATAGTGCGCGTTGTCGTCGATTCGCGCACCGCCGGTCACGAACCACGCCTCGGCGACGGCGAGCTGCTGCTGGACGAACCAGGAGTGGTTCGCCACCCGCTGCGAGCCGTCCAGGGCGTTGGTCTCGCGGTAGTAGTCGTAGCCGGCGCTCAGGACCTGCCGGTCCAGCCAGGTCGCGTTGACCTGGTAGCGCGCCGCCGGCCGCCGGAGCT
>WTGR01000640.1 GCA_011523485.1 Acidobacteriota bacterium | reverse complement strand
CCCACGAGGTCTCCGTCTGCCACCAGTGGTCGATGACCGGCACGCCGAGGCGGTCCCGCGCCCAGATCAGGGTATCCGGATCGCACCGCTCGCCGGCCAGGAAGAGGGTCCGGAATCGCGACAGGTCGCGCTTGCGCAGATACGCGCCGTCGGGATCCTCCTTCTTGATGGCCCGGAAGGCGGTCGGCGCCGTGAACAGCACGTTGACGCCGTGCTGCTCGATCACGCGCCAGAAGGCGCCGGGATCGGGCGTGCCGACCGGCTTGCCCTCGTAGAGGATGGTGGTCGCGCCGCGCAGCAGCGGGCCATAGACGATGTAGGAGTGGCCCACGACCCAGCCGATGTCCGATGCGGCCCAGTAGACCTCGCCGGCGCCGACGCCGTAGACGTGCTCCATGCTCCAGTGCAGCGCGACGGCATGCCCGCCGTTGTCGCGCACCACCCCCTTGGGCACGCCGGTGGTGCCGGAGGTGTAGAGGATGTAGAGCGGATCGGTGGCGGCCACCGGCACGCAGTCGGCCGGTTCGGCGCCGTCGCATGTCGCGCGCCAGTCGAGGTCCCGCCCGTCGACGAGCGCGGCCTCGGCCTGCGGGCGCTGGAGGATGATCGTCCGCTCCGGCTTGTGAGTGGACAGGTCGATGGCTGCGTCGAGCAGCGGCTTGTAGGGCACCACCCGGCCGACCTCGATGCCGCACGAGGCGGAGAGGATGAGCTTCGGCTGCGCGTCGTCGATGCGGGCGGCCAGCTCCTTCGGTGCGAAGCCGCCGAAGACGACGGAGTGGACCGCGCCGATCCGGGCGCACGCCAGCATGCCGATCACCGCCTCGGGCACCATCGGCATGTAGATGATCACCCGGTCGCCGGCGCCCACCCCCTGCGCGGCGAGCGCGCCGGCGACGCGCGCCACTTCGTCGCGCAGCTCCTCGAACGTGAACCGGCGCACGGTGCCTGTCACCGGACTGTCGTAGATCAGCGCGGGCTGCCTGCCGCGGCCGCGATCGATGTGGCGGTCGAGGCAGTTGTAGCAGGTGTTGATCCGCCCTCCGGCGAACCAGCGGTGGAAGGGCGGATTCGCGTCGTCGCGCACCGTGTCCCAGCGGCGGTGCCAGTAGAGCGGCTCCGCGGCGGCGGCCCAGAACTCCCGCGGGTTTTCCTGCGCGCGACGGTAGGTGTCTTCGTATACGGAGGGCATGAATCCGGATCCTATCGTATGGCTTATAGTGGCGGGGTCGGCGTCGTTCGATTCACCCGGTCGAGGGCGAGGAGGCAACGATGGGCGATTCGGGTTCGCGTCGGCTGCTCCCGTGGGTGCTGCTGCTGGGCGTGGCCGCCCTGCCGGACACGGCCGGGGGGCAGGATCTGCGGCTGATCTCGGCCGCGGCGAGCGGAGATGCCGCCGCCGTGCGGTCGCTCGTCGGCGAGGGCGTCGACGTGGATGCGCGCCGGGCGGACGGCGCCACCGCGCTCTTGTGGGCCGCGCATCGGGACGACCTGGAGATGGTCGACCTGCTGCTCCGGGCCGGGGCCGACGTCGACGCGGCCGACGACAACGGCGTCACGCCGCTCGAGCGGGCGGCGGAGAACGCCAGCCTCGTGATGGTCGAAAGGCTGCTGGCGGCCGGCGCCGGCACGCGCGCGGCGCGGGCGAGCGGGTTGACCCCGCTGATGGCGGCGGCGCGGACCGGCGACCTGCCGGTGGTCGAGACCCTCCTGCGGCATGGGGCGAACGTGAATGCGGCCACGACCGAGACGCGCAGCACGGCGCTGATGTGGGCGGTGGCGGGGTCGCATCCCGCCGTCGTGCGGGCGCTGCTCGCCGCCGGCGCCGACCCGCATGACTCGACAGCCGACGGGTTCACGCCGCTGCTCTACGCCACGCACAACGGCGACGTGGCGATGGTCGACATGCTCCTTGCCGCGGGCGTCGACGTGAACGAGACCGGCGTGGATGGAACGCACGCGCTGGTGTACGCCATCGTCGTCGGCCACGACGATTTCGCGCTACATCTGCTGGCGCGGGGCGCGGATCCCAACGCATCGATGGGCGGGGTGCGCGCCCTGCACGCGGCGGCAGGGAGCGTCACCACCTGGCACGGCGACTGGCGGCGGAGCCATGGCGACAGCCGCCGGCGCAGCCCGTTCGGGCGCTTGGGCCTGCACGCAAGCCGCGCGCTGCCTCTGGTAGAGGCGCTGCTCGCACGCGGCGCGGACGCGAACGCGCGGATCACGACATCCGCGATGCTGATGGACTACATCGGCTACCCGCGCAAGGGCGCGTTCGAGCCGTTCGCCTGCGGCACGGGCGATCTGCGCGGCGCCACGCCGCTGTGGGTCGCGGCCCACGAGGCGAACCGTCCCACCGTGCCGGAGGGCGCCGCCGCCGACTACGTCGGGGACAGTGCCGCGATCATCCGCGCACTGCTCGACGCCGGCGCGGACCAGCACCTGACCACCGACGACGGGACGACGCCGTTCATGGCCGCGGCGGGCCTCGGGCGGTCGACATACCGGCCGCGGCAGCCGCGCGGCGAGCGGTCGCCGAGCGCCGAGGCGGCGGTCCGGGTCCTGCTGGAGGCCGGCGCGGAGATCGACCGGGTCAACGAGGCCGACTTCACTGCGCTGCACGGCGCCGCCTTCCGCGGTCTCGACGAGGTGGTGACGTATCTGGTGGAGCAGGGGGCGGACATCGACGCCCGCGACTTCAAGGGGCGCACGGCCTACCGGCTGGCCGAGGGCTCCAAGCAGTCGTTCCAGTTCCAGAGCTGGCCGCAGACCGCGGCACTGCTGCGGCGGCTGGGCGCCAACACGGACCTGGGCATTCCCGGAACGGTCCAGGAACGCCTGCGTGACGTGCCGCGCGCCGCCGATCAGTGACGACCCGCATTCCGGGAACGAGTATCATGATCAGGTAGTCGTTGGCCCGACCAATGCGCATGCGCTCCGTTCGCGCGTTCCGTAGCGGCGCGGTTGCCGCCGTCATCGCCTGGAAGCTCGCCGCCCTGGCGCTGCTGCCCGCCGCGCTGTGCTGTCAGGCGGTGATGGCCTCGGACGGAACCGCGGTGCCCGCCTGCTGCGAAGGGGGCGAGCACGGCGCGATGTGCCCCATGAAGCGCGGCGGGCGCACGGACGAGTCGGACGCCGGGCAGCAACAGCCGCGCATGCTCGGCTGCAACTCCCTGGACGATGCGCTCATCGGAATGGTCGGTCTCACCGGTTTCACCCCCGACAAGTTCGAACTCGCGTCCGACCCGTTGAGCGGTGTTCGGGTCGCGGAGACTCGCTACAGCGCCGGCTCGCTGGCCGTCGCCCCCTCACCTCCACCGCCGCGAGCCTGACCCGGCTCGCCCGCTCCATTTTCGTTTCTTGTCCGTGTAGCGGTTTGTCGCGCCTCCGTTGGTCGCGCGCGGGCTCCGGGGCCCGTACGAAGCGTCGGCGGCCGGCGTGCATGGAGGTTTCGAGGTGCATACGGTGCATTCCAGCATGCGCGGGGCGGCCCGCCTCTCGTGCGTGCTGCTGCTGGCGCTCCTGTTGACGGGCTTGGCGGCTTCCAAGGCCCTGCACGCGCAGGATCGCGGGGCGGTGACGGGCTCGGTGACCGATGCGCAGGGGCTGGCGCTGCCCGGCGCCACCATCGTTCTGCGGACCGCTGGGCGTGTCTTCGCAGCGTCGACGGTCACGGATCGGACCGGCGGGTTCGTGTTCGACGGCGTCCCGGCCGGCGACTACCTGCTCGCGGCGAGCCTGCTCGGATTCTCGACGCACGAGCAGCGGCTCACGGCCGGTCCCGGAGTCGTGGACATCGCCGTCACGCTCGAGGTCGGTTCGTTCTCCCAGGAGGTGAGCGTCACCGCGCTCATGCCGGAGCTGGCGACGGAGCTCGTCACGCCGGCGTCGGAGATCGAGCGGCGCGTCGCTCAGGATCTCGCCCGGTCGCTCCGCAGCCATGCGGGGGTCACCGCGGTGCGTCGCGGATCGATCAACCTCGATCCGTCGGTCCGCGGACTGTACGCCGAGCAGATCGGGGTCTTCGTCGACGGGACCCGCACGTTCGCGGCGGGTCCGGCGCGCATGGACTCTGCGCTCAGCCACATCAGCCCGCATGCGCTGCAATCGCTAAGCGTGGTGCGGGGACCGTACGCGCTGACCTGGGGCGCGGGCACGCTCAGCGCGATCCAGGCCGAGACGTTCAAGCCCGCGTTCGGCGCCGGCGACTTCCGGCTCGGCGGCCGCGCGGGCTACAACTACGGCAGCAACGGGGGCGCCAACGACGGGTTCGCCAACCTGTACGGCAGCTCGGACCGGGTGCGATTCGCGTTCCAGCACAACACCCGGATAGGCGGCGACTACACCGACGGCAACGGCGACACGGTGCAGGGCGACTACGCGTCGTACGATACGCGCTGGGACCTCGGCGCCCGCCTGGGCAGGGAGACGCTCCTCGAATACAGCGGGGGCTTCCAGCGCCAGAACGACATCGACTACCCGGGTCGCCTGCTCGACGCGACCTTCTTCGAAACGCAGTCGCACGCGGTGGAGTTCTCGCACACCCCGACGGCGGAAGTGCTCACGGAGATCGTGGGTCGGGCGTACGTGAACCGCAAAGACCACCTGATGAACAACGAGAACAAGCCGACCGCGCTGCGAAACCACCAGCGGACGCCGCCGTTCCCCGTCCGCGTCGACCTGCCCACGTCGGCGGACACGGTCGGCGGCCGGTTCCACGCCGCCCTCGAGACGGGCCCGCTCCGCTACAAGCTGGGGTTCGACGCCTACCGCCTGCGCCAGAACGCCACGCAGACCATCAGCGATCGCGAGACCGGCGACGTGCACCACGATCGGCATCCGGTCTGGCCGGACGCGACGCTGACCAACGCCGGGGGCTATGCGCAGGTTCTCGTCGACCGCGGACGGAGCACCGTCGGCGCCACGGTGCGCGTGGACAGGGAACAGGCGCAGGTGGGGCGCGTCACGTCGTTCTTCGCCCGCAACGCAATCCCGGAATACGGCTTGCACGAGGTGCACGGGCACTTTCACTGCGTCAGCGCGCACTGCATGACGCCGGAGGACGCCGGCGCCGGCCACGGCATGGCGCACGGCCACGGCACGACACACGGTCAGGGCATGACGACGGGCAACGCCATGCACGGCCAGGGGACGGACGTCCATGGCGGCCACGATGCCGCGACGCTGGTGCCGGGCGGCAGGTTCACGCAGATCAACACGAATGTGAGCGCCGCCGCCAACGCGAGCCTGCGCCTGACCGACAACTGGCTGATCACGCTGGGCGCCGGCCGGGCCGTGCGCAACCCGTCGGCGCTGGAGCGGTATGCCGATCGTTTCCCGGCCGTGAAGTTCCAGACCGCGGCGGAGTTCGTGGGGAATCCGCATCTCGTGCCCGAGAAGAGCCTGGAGCTCAACGCGGGCACGACGCTGCGCGCCGCCCAGGCGACGGTCACTCTCGACGTTTTCCTGCGCAACGTCGACGACTACATCACGGTGGCGCGGGATCCGAATCTGGCCAGGCGCCTGCCGCTCAGCCCGGACCAGCTCTTCCGCTACGTGCAGGAGGACGCGGCGCGCTTCGCCGGGTTCGACCTGACGGCGACCTCCTCCGCCGGGCCGTGGATCGACCTGCGGGGCGGCTGGTCGTACGTGCGGGCCGAGGATCTGCTGTTCGGCGAGCCGTTGTTCGGCGTGCCGCCGTTCGAGCAGCAGTACGCCCTCGACGTCCACAATCCGG
The DNA here is from genome assembly GCA_011523485.1 of Acidobacteriota bacterium. The sequence goes on along the minus strand of WTGR01000640.1, from coordinate 3,173 downwards.
CCAGGACCCGCTGGCTGGAGGTGCTGGTGACGAGCACGGCGGCGCAGGAACGGGTCGCCGCGACGCGGCTCGAGGCGCCTACCGGGGGTTGGACGACCGTCGACCTGATGGCCGGCCTGCGGATGAACGAAGGGCTGACGCTGCGGGCCGGCGTGCAGAACCTGACCGACCAGTACTACGTCAATCATCTGAACTCGTTCAATCCGTTCACGCGGCAGCGGATTGCGGAGCTCGGCCGAAGCGCGTACATTGGTGCGGAGGTCGGTTTCTGAGGCACCCGAAGGTTGAAGGAGGGAAATCATGCGGAAGATGAAGACGCTGGGGTGTTGTCTCGTGCTGATCGTCGCCGCTGCGGCGGTCGCGTCGGCGCACATGGCGGTGCAGAAGACGATGCCGGAGGCCGACGCGGTCGTGGCGGAGTCGCCGCACCACGTTCAGATCTGGTTCACGCAGGCGCCCGATCCGGCCATCAGCCGGCTGACTCTCGAAGGGGCGAACGGCGAGGTCACGCTCGGCGACACCGAGGTGCGGGACGACAAGTCGCTGATGGCGATGCTGCCGTCGAAGCTGGACGCGGGGACCTACACCGTCAACTGGCGGACCGCCGGCGACGACGGGCACACGCAACGGGGCGACTTCGCGTTCACCGTCCGCGCGGCCGACTAGCCATTCGGGGCAGGAGCCTCGTCCCGGCGTGGATCGATCACGACGAGTCCGTCGAAGCGGGCGAAATCGGCCGGGTTGCACGTCACGATTGTCGTCACGCCATGCGCGAGGAGGGTCGACGCCAGCAACGTGTCGGCGATGCGGCGCCGCCCGAGTCGGTGAGCGTCCAGCAGATCGAGCGCGGAACGGACGCTTCTTTCGTCGACCGGGAGGCATTCGACGTTGGTGCGGTTCAGGTAGCTCCGGGCGATCGCAAGGGCCTCGGCCATCACGACGGGCGGGTCGAAGCGGCGCGCGTCCGTCACGACGTGCACGAACTCGTGCAGGACGACGGCCGTCAGCGAGAAGCGGCAGCGGTCGTCGGCAAGACCCCGTTGCAGGTAGCCGCGCACCTGTTCGCTCTCGCCGAAGACCGGAAGGTGCGCGTAGATCAGGACGTTGGTGTCGAGTCCGTAGCGCATGCCGCCGCTCACCGTTCGTCGACGGGTGGGAAGATCTCGTCGTAGAGCTCGTCGCGAGCCGGCAAATCGGCCACCAGGCGGTGACCCGCGAGCGTGGGAACGTCGCGCAACGGTGTTCGTCGTTCGATGTGCTCTCGGCGGTACAGGGACATCGCCTCACGGATCAGTTGAGCGATGGAACGACCCTGCGTCCTGGAGGCTTGCCGAAAGCTCTCGTAATCCGCGTCGAGCACCCCGACCGATATCGTTTTCATATCGACTACGATATCATGCAAGACGCGCTCGGCTGAGTGACGTATAACCCGCCATGGACGGCGAGACCTTCGCACTTGTTCTTCTGGCCGGGGCGAAGTGGATCACCTACGCCGGGTTGATTGGACTGACGGGGGCTGTCGCGGTGGGCGGCCTGTCTTCCTCGGCGAGCCGGTTCGTTCAGCCTGGGGACGGTATCGTCGAGCGGCGGCTCGGCGCGCTGGCCGCCGGCTCGGCGGCGTTCCTCCTGGTCGGCTCGGCGGCGCGGCTCTACGCGCAGACCTGGTCCGTCTTCGGGCTCGACGAGCCGGTGACGCTGGAGCTCGTGCGGGTCGTCGGCATCGACAGTCGATGGGGCGGCCGCTGGCAACCCCAGGCCGGTTTCGCGGTGCTGGCCGCGATGGCCGTTCCCGTGTGGAAACGACGGCCGCGGGCCGGCTGGTGGATCGGCGCCTCGGCCGTGGCCGGCGCCTGGATCACGCTGCCGCTGACCGGGCACGCCATGAGCTTCGAGTCCCGGCTGCCATGGGTTGCGCAGGTCGCCCACGGGATCGGGGCGGGCGTGTGGATCGGCGCGCTGGCCGCCCTGGTCGTGGTCGTCTCCGGACTTGCCCGCCAACCGGCGGGACACGGGCGTACGCCCGTTCTCGCGGGCCGCTTCTCGCCGCTGGCGATGGTCGCGGTCGGGGTGATCGCCCTGTCCGGAATCGTCACCGCAGTGCTCTACGTCGGCGCCTTCGCGGATCTCCGGACGACCGGCTACGGGCGCGTCCTGCTGCTCAAGGTCTTCCTTTTCCTGGCCACGGGCGCGATAGGCGCGTACAACTGGCGGATACTGCTCCCGCGCCTCGGGAGCGAGACCGGCGTGGGGGCGTTGCTGCGCTCCGCCCGCCTGGAGTTGACGCTGGCCGCGGCAGTGCTGCTCGCAACCGCGGTCCTGGTACATCTGGCGATACCGAGCGAAATGGAGTAAAACAGCCCCATGACCATGCCCTTCTCACGTCGCCACTTCCTGCAGACGGCCGGCGCCGGCGCCGCCGTCTGGGTGCCCTCCGCGGTTCACGGCTACACGGGGGCCGAGATGGCCCGCCGCGCGGAGCAGTCCGGGGGCGAGCTGACCCCGCTCGGTCTGTCGATGTGGGATCTCGACACGCCGGCGCTCGTGGTGGACCTCGACGCCCTCGAGGCCAACATCGCCACCATGCAGCGCACCGTGACGAGCAACGGCATCGCGAGCCGGCCGCATGCGAAGACCCACAAGTGCCCGGCGATCGCCCGCCTGCAGCTCGACACCGGGTCGGTCGGCATCTGCGTCGCCAAGGTGAGCGAGGCGCAGGTGCTCTTCGACCACGGCATCGAGCAACTGCTGATGACGACGAGCAACGTCACGCCGCTCAAGATCCGCCGCGCGATGAGCCTGCGGAAGTGGTGCGACGGCTTCGTCCAGACCACCGACACCGCCGCGAACGCCCGCGATCTCTCCGCGGCGGCCGAAGCGGCCGGGGTCGTGGCCGACATCGTCGTCGACGTGGACCCGGGCGGTCACCGGACCGGGATTACCCCCGGCGCGCCGGCCCTGGAGCTGGCCCAGCTCGTCGATCGGCTCCCGGGGCTGCGGCTGCGCGGCATGCTCTGCTACGACGGCGGATCCCAGCACGTCAAGGGCTTCGAGGCGCGGCAGGCGCAGACCCTCGAACGGCTGGCGGCGGCGGCCGAGACGCGCGAACGGTTCCAACGCTCCGGCCTGAACACCGAGATCTTCAGCGGCGGCGGGACCGGCACCTACAACATCGA
>WTGR01000840.1 GCA_011523485.1 Acidobacteriota bacterium | reverse complement strand
GCTGGACGGTGCAGGTGCTCGACACCAACGGCAACGGCCGGCGGGACGAGTACGTGGAGCCGGGAGAGCCCATCGATCCGACGAAGGACGCGCGGATCGAGCGCGGCTTCTACGGTGTCGCGCCGAGTCCGCTGGACGGATCGATCTGGGGCTCGACCCTGGGGTTCCCGGGCGGACTCGTGCGGCTGGTGCCGGGCGACGACCCGGTCCATACCGCGCTGGTGGAGTTCTACGAGGTGCCGTGGAACGAGGACGACGCGGCGGTGCAGGGCTTCTCGCCGCGCGGCATGGACGTCGACAGCGACGGCGTGGTGTGGACGGTGCTGGCCAGCGGTCACTTCGCAAGCTTCGACCGCACGAAGTGCACCGGTCCGCTCAACGGGCCCGACGCCACCGGCCGGCACTGCGCGGAGGGCTGGGCCCTCTACCAGTTCCCGGGGCCGAACTTCAAGGGAGCGGTGGATTCCGGGGCCGCCGAGTCGGCCTACTACAACTTCACCGACCGGTTCGACCTGCTGGGGCTCGGCGAGAACATCCCGCTGGCCACCGGCAACCTGTCCGAGGGCGTGCTGGCGCTGGTGGACGGCGAGTTCCACAACTTCCGCGTGCCCTACCCGCTGGGGAGCTTCTTCGGCAAGGGTCTGGACGGGCGGATCGACGACCCCGACACCGGCTGGAAGGGCCGCGGGATCTGGACCACGTCCGGGAGCCGGACACCGTTCCACGCCGAGGGCGGCACCGAGCGCGTGGCGCCGGTCTTCAAGTTCCAGGTGCGGCCGGATCCGCTGGCGCACTAGCCAGATGATGGGCCGCGGGAATACGACATGGCGAAGCTGATAATCGCAGTGCTCACGGCAGGCCTGCTTCTGAGTCTCTCTCCCGCTCACGCGCAGAGCGGCGCCCCCGGAACGTGGGACGCGGAAGCGGCGGCCGCCTACCTCGACCAGCGCGTGGAGTGGTGGTCGGGCTGGGAGACAGCCGCGCGCGAGCGCGGCACGTTCTGCGTCTCCTGCCACACGACCGGTCCGTACGGCCTCGCCCGGCCGACGCTGCGGCCCTCAACTGACGAGCGCGCGCCGACGCGGCCCGAGCGGGCGCTGCTGAACAGCGTGACGACGCGCGTCGCCCACTGGACCGAGGTCGGCCCCTTCTACGCCGACGAGCGTTACGGCGCGCCCAAGTCCAGCCAGTCGCGGGGGACCGAAGCGATTCTCAATGCCCTGGTCCTCGCGCGGCACGACGAGCGGACTGGCGGCCTCGGCGACCGCACGCTCCAGGCATTCGACAACCTGTGGGCGCTGCAGCGGACGAGCGGCGACGCGGAGGGTGCTTGGCACTGGCTGCACTTCAACCTGGCGCCGTGGGAGTCGGACGAGGGACCGTACCACGGGGCGGCGCTGGCCGCCATCGCGGTCGGACTCGCGCCCGCCGACTACGCCTCCCGCCCCGACATTCAGGACAACCTCACGCGGCTCGGCGACTACCTCCGGCGACGCCTCGACGACCAGCCGCCCTTCAATCGCGTCATGGCGCTGTGGGCATCGGGCGAGCTGCCCGGCGTGTTGGCGGACACGCAGCAGAAGGCGATCGTCGACGAGATCGTCGATCTGCAGCGCGCGGACGGCGGCTGGAGCCTGTCGTCGCTGGGATCCTGGACCCGGCGGGACGAGACGCCCCTCGACCCGCAGAGCGACGGCTACGCGACCGGCCTTGTCACGCTCGCGCTGCAGCAGGCCAGCGTAGCCCGGGATCACGAGGCGGTCGCGGGCGGCCTCGCCTGGCTGATGCGGAACCAGGCGCCCGACGGGTCGTGGCCGGCGTCGTCGCTCAACCGGCAGCGCGATCCGGCGTCGGACCGCGGCCGCTTCATGCGGGACGCCGCCACCGCCTACGCGGTGCTGGCGCTGACGGCGGGCAACGAGCCCGAATAGAAACTGCGCATCGTCCACGGTGCTCCGCTCGGCGAGACGTGTCGGCGAGCGGTGCGGGGCGAACAGCTGGCAGGCCGCCACGGGCGGAACCCTCGAGAGTCGTCGGGGGCGGCGCACGCCGCCGCCCCCAATCCTCGACGTCACCTCTCCCGGGGGCGGATCTCCCTACCGGAACCGGCCGCCCTCGGCCGTGCCCCCTCCCGAGAAGCTCAGCTCGGGGTCGTACCGCAACACGG
>WTGR01000768.1 GCA_011523485.1 Acidobacteriota bacterium | reverse complement strand
GTGCCGGAGGCCGGACCGAAGCGCGAGCGGTACCTGCCGGGCATCCCCCTGCTCGCGGTACCGCCGCAGGATGCCCGGCAGGTACCGCTCGCGCTTCGGTCCGGCCTCCGGCACCGCCCGCAACGCCGCGAAGAGCGGTGCTAGATCGAACGCGTAGATGCCGCTGTTGACCTCCCGCAGCGCGCGTTGCGCGGGGGTCGCGTCCGCTTCCTCGACCACCTCGGCGAGTTGCCCGCCGCGGCGGACGATGCGGCCGTAGCCGTACGGACGCTCGAGCGTGGCGGTCAGGACGGTCGCCGCCGCCCCGGTTCGCTCGTGGGTCTCGGCCAACGCCTGCGCGGTCCCGGGCGAAACCAGCGGCGCGTCACCCGTCAGGACGATCAGGGTGCCGTGCTTCCCGGCCAGCATCGGCTCGGCCTGCAGAACCGCATGCGCCGTACCGAGCTGCCGCTCCTGGCGGGCGAAACGCAGCCCGCCGCGGCTGACGGCCAGCTCGCGCTCGACCGCCTCGGCCTGATGGCCCACGACGAGCGTCGTCGACTCGGCGGCGAGCGGGTCGGCCGCCCGCAGGACGTGCTCGATCAGCGGGCAGCCCGCGAGCCCATGCAGCACCTTCGGTCGGCTCGACCGCATGCGGGTGCCCTTGCCGGCCGCCAGCACCAGGACGTGCCGTGCGGTCAATGCCGGCCCCTCGCGCCTTCTATCGCCTGGTACACGCGGCGGCTCGGCACGTCGTACTTGGAGGCCAGCGAGCGAATGGACGCCCGCCGGGACAGCCCGGATTCTGTCAAACACCCGAACTCGCGAAGGAGATCCGCCCCGGCCGGCACTTCCGCGGCAGCCCCGGACACCGGCGCGCGAGCCAGGACGACGGTGAACTCGCCGCGCGGACTTTGCAGGCCGGCCAGCACATCAGGTATAGGGCCAACGACCAAGGACTCGTGGAGCTTGGTCATCTCGCGGCAAACGGCAACGGTTCGACTGGCGCTCACGGTTTCGAGATCCGCCAGCGACGCGCGAATCCGGTGAGGCGCTTCGAAGAAGACGACCGGCCGCGGTTCGCTCGCCACCTCTGCGTACCACTGTTTTCGGTCTTTTGACCGCGCCGGCGGAAATCCCGCGAACGTGAAAGCGTCCTCCGCCATGCCGGACGCGACCAGGGCCGCCAGCACGGCGCTCGCCCCCGGGACCGCCTCTACCCGGAAGCCGGCGTCGAGGGCCGCGCGAGCGAGCCTCCGGCCCGGGTCCGAGATCAGCGGCGTGCCGGCGTCGCTCACCATCGCCATGGTCTGGCCCTCCGCCAGCCGCGCCAGCAGACCGCCCGTCCGGCGGGATTCGTTGTGCTCGTGCAGGCTGATGCGCCGCGTCGTGATCCCGTAGTGGTCGAGCAGCCGCGCCGCGCGGCGGGTATCCTCGGCCGCAATCAGGTCGACTTCGCGCAATACCCGTACGGCGCGATACGTCACATCCTCGAGATTCCCGATGGGAGTCGACACGATGTGAAGCGTGCCGGGCGTGAGCGCAGAGGGCACGAGATCTTCAGCAGGCTGCCGCGAGCGACACGATCGGGTCGCGCCAGTATTGTACCATCAAGGGGTCAGCGTAACGTTCCAACCTTCGTGACACGTCCGATGCGCCAGTCGATTACCAGCCACGTCTCCGAACCGCTCTCGCACTTCGTCGAGGAGTACCTTGCCTACGTCTACGAGATGTCCCCGACGGCGGCGGCGGCCGACGGCGTCCATACCCATGACGACCTGCTCGAGGACCTGAGCCGGCCCGCCGTCGACGCCCGCGTCCGCGAGCTCGGGGGCTGGGCGCGCCGACTCGACGGCATCAACCCCTCGGCCCTGACACCGGTCGAGGCGATGGAGCGGCGGATGCTCGGCGACCGGATTCGCGGTCATCTGTTCGCTCTCGAAGAGGTGCGCGGCTGGCAGCGCAATCCGCTCTACTACGCCGACATCCTGGCGGAGAGCCTCGCCGGGCAGACCCTTTTCGCCTACGCCGACCTGGCGGAGCGGGCGCGGCGCGTGGGTTCGAAGCTGCGGCAGGTGCCGCGGCTGCTCGACTCTGCGCGGCAGAACGTCACCGAGGCGCCGGGGCTGTTCGTCAAGGTCGGCATCGAGTCGTTCGAGGGACTGCTGACCTTCGTCGAGCGCGACCTGCCGCGCGCATTCCGCGACCTGGAGGACCTGCACCTGCTCGGCGTGCTCGCCGACACGTCGATCGAGGCCACCGACGCCCTGCGCGCGCACATCGCCCACCTGCGGGACGCGGTGGCCCCGCGGAGCCGCGCTTCGTTCCGTCTGGGCCGCGCGCGGTTCGAGCAGAAGCTGCGGCTCGACGAGGGTCTCGACCTGCCGGCCGACCAGTTGCTGGAGATAGCACGGCGGGAGCTGCACGCCGCGCAGGACGAGTTCGCGCGCGTCGCGGCGCAGATCGACCCGGACCCGGCAACGGCGTGGCGGCGGACCCGGGACCGTCATCCGGCGCCGGACGCGCTCATCCGCGAGGCGGGTGCGCAGGTCGAAGCACTGGAGACGTTCCTGACGCGGAAGCGCATCGTGACCGTTCCGGAGCATGTCGGGGTACAGGTGCGGCCGACCCCGGATTTCCACCGCTGGACGGCCGCCAGCCTCTGGACGCCGGGCCCGTTCGAGACGACCCGCCTGCCGGCGTTGTACCACGTCACCAACGTCGACCCGGCCTGGACGGCGGAGCGCCAGGCCGAGCACCTGCGGGACCTGAGCTACGCGACCCTTTCGTCGATCGCCGCGCACGAGGTCTTTCCCGGCCATTTCCTGCACGGCGAGCACCTGCGCGCCGTGCGCTCGCCGTGCCGCAAGTCGGGATTCTTCGCGGCGACCTCGTTCGTCGAGGGCTGGGCCCACTACGCGGAGCAGATGGTCCTGGACGAGGGCTTCGAGCGCGGGGATCCCGAGCTGCGGCTGGGTCAGTTGGCCGAGTCGCTGCTCCGCCTCGCCCGCACCGTCGTCGGCATCCGGCTGCACACCGAGGACATGTCCGTCGAGCAGGGGGTCCGCTTCTTCTGCGAGGAGGCGTACATCGAGCAGTCGAGCGCGCGGCAGGAGGCAGAGCGCGCCACGTTCGACCCCGGCGCCGTGCTCTACGCGCTGGGGAAGCTGATGCTGCTCAAGCTGCGCGGCGACGTGAAGGAGGCCGAAGGAGAGAGCTTCTCCCTCCAGCAGTTTCACGACCGGCTGCTGGGGCAGGGTTGCCTTCCTTTCTGGATGCACCGGGCGCTGATGGCGGCCGGCGGGCCCGCCATCGAGTAGAAGGAACCCGAGCGTGACGACCCCGCTGTACGTGCGTCTCGCCGTTGCCCTGCCGGTCGCGCTCTTCGTCTGGTTCTGCACGCTGATTCCAGCCGTCTCCAGCGGAGAGGTCCTCGTCTGGGAGATGGCGTGGCTGCCGCAACTGGGCATCGACCTCGACCTGGTGGTCGACGGCCTGAGCCTGCTGTTCGCCCTGCTGATTACCGGCATCGGCGCGTTCATCTTCCTCTTCGCCGGCGCGTACATGAAGGGCTACCCGCAGCGTGGCCGGTTCACGCTCTTTCTCGTCAGCTTCATGCTGGCGATGCTCGGCCTCGTCCTGGCCGACAACCTCGTCGCGCTGTTCGTCTTCTGGGAACTCACCACGATCACGTCGTTCCTGCTCATCGGCTACTCGCACGAGAACGCCACCGCCAGGCGCTCCGCTCTGCAGGGACTGCTGGTAACCGGCGCGGGCGCCCTGGCGATGCTGGCCGGCTTCGTCGTCCTGGGCCAGGCCGTCGGCACTTTCAGCCTGCGGGAGATGCTGGCCGAGCAGCAGCATTTCGCAGACCACCCGCGCTACACGGCGGTCGTCGTCCTGGTGATGCTCGGAGCCTTCACCAAGTCGGCGCAGTTTCCGTTTCACTTCTGGCTGCCGAACGCGATGGCGGCTCCCACGCCCGTCTCGGCCTATCTGCACTCGGCGACGATGGTCAAGGCAGGCGTCTTCCTGCTGGCCCGCCTGACCCCAATCCTGGGGGGGACCGCGCTCTGGATGGAGACGCTGACCGCCGTGGGAGCGGTGACGGCGGTGTACTCGGCGTTCGTGTCGCTGGGCAGGACCGACCTGAAACAGGTGCTGGCCTACACCACGATCATGGCGCTCGGCGTATGCGTCCTGTTTCTCGGATCGCCGACCGACGCGGGGCAGGGCGAGCCGTCGCGCGGGGTTCTGGCGGCGCTCGCCTTCCTGGTCGCGCATGCCCTCTACAAGGCGGCCCTGTTCATGGTTGCCGGGACCATCGAGAAGGCGACCGGCACCCGCGACCTGACCCGGCTCGGCGGTCTGGCGAAGGCCATGCCCGTCACCTTCGCCGCCGCGGTCGCCGCGTGCGTCTCGATGGCCGGCGTGCCGCCCTCGATCGGGTTCATCGGCAAGGAGCTGCTGTACACCGTCGGCTTCGCGCCCGACTCGGCCGCCTACCTGCCCTGGGCCGTGTTCTTCGCCGCCGCGCCAATCGCGATCGTGGCGATCGTGCTGGCGATCAAGCCGTTCCTCGGCCCGCGCCCCGAATACCGCACGCCGGCGCGGGAAGGCGTCTGGCAGCTCTGGTGCGGGCCCGTCGTGCTGGCCGCGGTCGGCCTCTACTGGGGGTTGTCGCCGCGGTTCCCGTTCATGGCGTTGCTCGTGCCGGCCGAAGCCGTCGTGACCGGGCATTCCGTGCATGCCGGGGAGGTTCCCTGGCACAGCACGAGCGAGGCCCTCGCACTGACCCTCGCGACGCTGGCCGCGGCCGGCCTGGGATTCTGGAAGCGGGCAGCGGTTGCGGCCGGACTGGCCCGTCTCGGAAGACTCGTTCCGCTCAGCGGCGACCGCGCGTACGACGCAGCCATGAACGGGCTCGCCGCCGTCGCGGCCTGGCAGACCCGCCGGTTGCAGTCCGGTGTCCAGCGGCACTACCTGCTGATCGTATTCGCCACGCTCGGACTGAGCCTGGCCGTGACCTACTGGATCAAGAACGTGTCCTTCTGGCCCGTGCGGCTGGGGGAAGCGACGTTTCTCGATTGGTCGCTGGCCGCCCTGGTCGCCGCCGCGTCGGTCGTGATCATCCGTTCCCGGTCCCGCCTGCTCGGGATTTGCGCACTCGGCGTGGTGGGGATGTCGACGGCGCTGATCTTCCTCACCTTCGGCGCCCCGGACGTCGCGATGACGCAATTGATCGTCGAGACGCTCGTCACGGTGATCGTCGCGATAGTGCTGCTCAAGCTTCCGGACTTCAGAAACGAGATCTGGCCTTCGCGACCCGCACGATTGCGCAACGGGATCGTCGCCGTCACGGTCGGAGTCAGCGTCACTCTGGTGCTGCTCGCCGTGACCGCGTCCCCTCCCCAGCCGGATCTCAGAGAGTACTTCGAGCGTACCGCCGTGCCGGGCGGTCAGGGCAGGAACATCGTCAACGTGATCCTGGTCGATTTCCGTGCTCTCGACACCATGGGGGAGATATCGGTGCTCGCGATCGCGGGCGCGGCGGTCTTCGCCCTGCTGCTGCCGGGCCACCGGCGGCGGAAGGGCGTTCCGCCTCCGGGCGCGGAGGCAGCGGCCGCGCGCGCACAGCCGTGGCACGGCGCCACCATGAACACCATGATCCTGCGGGAGACCACTCGCCGGCTGGTCCCGTTGATTCTCGTGTTCTCCGTGTTCCTGCTGTTGCGGGGCCACGAGCACCCCGGCGGCGGCTTCGTCGGCGGGCTGGTCGCGTCGATCGCCTTCAGCCTGTACGCGTTCGTGTTCGGCCCGCAGGCGGCTCGCGGGCTACTGCGCGTGGACCCCCGCGCGGTCGGCGCCGCCGGCCTGGCGGCAGCCATCGCCTCGGGCTTCGTCGGATCGGTTCGGGACACCGCCCCGTTCCTGACCGGCCAATGGGGCACCCTGGCGGGGCTGAAGATCGGCACGCCGGTAGTTTTCGACGTCGGTGTCTACCTCGTCGTCGTCGGGGTCGTGCTGACCTTCGTCCTCGGCATCAAGGAGCAATAGCCGGGCACTTGCGGGCAGCAGGGAAACCACTGATGGAGCCAATCGTCGCAGTGCTGGTCGGCGTCCTGATGGCGGCAACCGTCTACCTGATGCTCAGCCGCAACTTCGTGCGTTTCATCTTCGGGCTGGCGTTGCTCTCCCATGCCGCCAATCTGGTGATCTTCGCCAGCGGAGGCATGACGCGCGCCCGGCCGCCGTTGATTGCGCCGGGAGAGTCGGCGCCCCTCCCCGGCATCTCGAACGCCGTGCCGCAAGCGTTGATTCTGACCGCGATCGTGATTTCTTTCAGCCTGCTCACGTTCGCGCTGGTGCTCGCCTTCCGGACCTACCAGGAGCTGGAAACCGTAGACACCGACCACATGCGGGCCGCGGAACCCTCGTCGGCGAACGCCGATGCGGGACCGGAGGCGGGCGATTGAACTGGCTGCTGGTCTGCCCGATCGTCATTCCGCTGGCCGCGGCCGTGATCGGCTTCGCCGGGCGCGGCAGCGAGAAGGCGCAAAGAGCGGTCAGCCTCGCCGGCGCCATCGGCCTGTCCGGGGCAGCCGCCGGCCTGCTGTCGATGGTCTGGCGGGACGGCATCGCGTCGGTGCAGATTGGCCAATGGCCGGCTCCCTACGGAATCACGCTGGTCGCGGATCACCTGAGCGCGGCGATGGTCGCGGTCACCGCCCTGATCGGGTTGGCGACCGTGATCTACGCGTTCGGGGACACGCGGCCCGGGCCGCTCTCCCGTGCTCTGCACCCCTTGCTGCACGCGCTGCTGGCGGGCGTGTGCGGCGCGTTCCTGGCCGGAGACATCTTCAATCTGTACGTCTGGTTCGAGATCATGCTCATCGCCTCGCTGGCCCTGCTGGTGCTGGGAGGCACGCCGGCGCAACTCGACGGCGCCGTGCGCTACGCCGCCCTGAGCCTGATCGCGACCACACTGCTGCTCAGCGGCATCGGACTGCTGTACGGATTGACGGGAACGCTCAACATGGCGGACCTCCATGTGCGGGTACAGGAGGTCGAAGACCAGGGGTTGCTCACCCTGGTCGCCATGGTGTTCATCATCGCGTTCGGACTGAAGTCGGCGGTGTTCCCGCTCTTCTTCTGGCTTCCGGCCAGCTACCACACGCCGCAGACCGCGGTCTCGGCCGTCTTCTCCGGCCTGCTGACGAAGGTCGGCGTCTACGCGCTGATGCGCTTCTTCACGCTGATCTTCCGGCACGACGTCGGGTACACGCACGAGCTGCTGCTCTGGGTGGCGGGCCTGACCATGGTCACCGGCGTCCTCGGGGCCGCCTCGCAGAACGAGCTGAGGCGCATTCTGTCGTTCCACATCATCAGCCAGATCGGGTACATGATCCTGGGCCTCGCGCTCTTCACGACGCTCGGGCTGCTGGGCGGGATCTTCTACGTGATCCACCACATCATCGTGAAGGCCAACCTCTTCTTCGTGTCGGGGGCCGTCAATCGGCTGGCCGGGTCCACCGATCTGCAGACGCTCGGCGGGCTCTACCGCGACAAGCCGCTGCTGGCGGCGCTGTTCTTCGTACCGGCGTTCTCGCTCGCGGGCTTCCCGCCGCTGTCCGGCTTCTGGGCGAAGCTGCTGCTGATCCAGGCCTCGATCGAGAGCGATGAATTCGTCCTCGCGGGGGTGGCGCTGGTCGTGGGCCTGCTGACGGTCTTCTCGATGACCAAGATCTGGCTGAACGCCTTCTGGAAGGCTCGCCCGGACGAGGCCGGGCCGCCGCCCTCGTTCGCGGCGCGGCGGCGCTGGCTGCTGCTGGCGCCCATCGCGACGCTGGCGGCCATCACGCTGGCGATCGGCCTCTACGCCCGGCCTCTCTACACGCTGGCGGAACGGGCCGCGACCGAGCTGATGGACCCCTCGCTCTACGTCGAAGCCGTGCTCGACCGGGGCGCTGTCGCCGTAAGCGCGGCCGGTTACGGGGAGAACGCGGAATGAGGCTCTTCCAGATCAACCTGCTGCTCGCCGGCGGTTGGTGCGCCCTGTTCGGAACCTTCGATCTGGCGACTTTCGCGTGGGGCTTCCTCCTCGCGTTCGCGGCCTTGAGCCTGTCGAGTCCCATGTACGGGAAGACCGCCTACTTGAGGAGGGTCCTGCTGGCGGTCCGCCTGGGGGCGTATTTCCTGTACGAGCTTACGGTTTCGAGCTTTCAGGTCGCCTGGGACGTGATCACGCCCACGCACCGATCGCGCCCGGCCATCGTGGCCGTGCCGCTGGACATCGAAGAACCGATACAGATCACGGTGCTGGCGAATCTCATCTCGTTGACGCCCGGGTCCCTGAGCCTGGACGTCAGTGCGGACGGCAAGACGCTGTTCGTGCACGAAATGTTCGCCGACGATCCGGACGAGACGCGCAGGCGGATCAAGACGGGCTTCGAGCGCCTGGTCTGGGAGGCCATGCGGTGACGGACCTCGCGGGGCAGTCCCCGATCGTCGCGTGGGCGGTCAGCGTCACGACGGTCCTCACGGTCCTGGGGCTGGTCTTCTCGTTCGTGCGCCTGATGAAGGGGCCGAGCCTGCCGGATCGCGTCGTATCGGTCGACCTCATCACCGTGCTGGCAGTCGCCGTCGCCGGGCTGCTGGCGATCACGCATGACGAACCGGACTTTCTCGACATCGCGGTGGCGCTGGCGCTCGTGGCCTTTCTGGCGACGGTCGCCTTCGCCTGGTACGCCGAGCGCACGGCGATGCAGCTCAATCGCGACAGAGGGGCCGGCGAAAGGGCGGAAGAACCTGATGGCCGGTGATGTCCCGTGGTCGGATCTGATCGTTGCGGCCTGCCTTCTGGGCGGAGGCTTCTTCCTGTTCGTCGCCGGCCTCGGCATCCTGCGCCTGCCGGACGTGCTCATTCGCATGCACGCCTCCACCAAGG
>WTGR01000658.1 GCA_011523485.1 Acidobacteriota bacterium | reverse complement strand
CGCCCACGATGCCGAGCAGCATGTAGGCCTCGCGCCGCGTGAGTCCGGTCCATTGCGAGACGAGCCCGACGGCGGCGTCGGACGCGTCTTCCGTCGCCGCCTCCACCGAGGAGCCGTAGCCCACGATTTGCACCGTGCCGTCGTGCTCCAGGATCGGGCGCTCGACCGGGCTCTCCCTGTTCAACGCGATCCGCGCCTTCACCCGCGCCGAGCACTCGACGCCGGTACCGCTGATGATGCCGTCGCTGATGGCGGCATGGGGGTCGGCCATGAAGATCAGCGCGTCGTCCACCATCACCGGCAGGTGGACGCGGGCGCCCACGCCCACGTCGCGCTGGTCGAAGTCGCCGCCGTAGGGCCCTGCGTGGGAGGGGCGGTAGCCCTCCGGCGGCATCGTCGAAAGCGTGCCGAGATTGGGCGCGAGCGGAATCGCCACCCGGTCGCCGAACCAGGCCTGCCCGTCGCGGATCGGGCAGGCGACGATGGCGGGCTCCTCGAACTCCTCCTTGAGCACGCCGAAGTCGCGCAGCACCGCGTTGGCGCCCTCGCCGAAGGGCTCGATGGAAAGCAGGTCAATCGCGACCGAATCTCCCGGCCGCGCGCCGCGCACGGCGATGGGCCCGGTCACCGGCGCGAGCGGATGCCCTTCCGACGCCGGCGTGAACGGCGTCGGCACCTGGGCGATGTCCTCGATATCGTCGAAGGCGCCGTCCACCGTGACCTCGATCTCGGCGCCGGGGTCGATGGTCATGGCCGGCGGGGTCGAAGGGCCGACGGTGAAGAGGTAGGTCTTGGACATGCGTGTGCTCCCGGCGCCGCGCTCAGCCGCTCAGCGCGGCGTCGCGCATCTGGTGAAAATTCTGGAGGCCGATCTCGTTCCGGCCGAAGACGATCTCGCGCTGCACGCCGGCGGCGAGGTTAGCCTGCACGCCTTCCATCACGGCGAAGTCCTCGTTGTCCAGCACGCCGAGCGCGAGCCGCATCATCTCCCCCCAGTCGCGCCCGCTCGTATCGTGGGAAGGCGAGGCGAAGCTGAAGCGGCACGCCGTGGTGTCCGGCCGCGCGGGGTCGGGGAAGAAGCGCACGAGCTCGACGTGCGGGCCCTGGCTGATGAACACCGCGTTGGGAAAGAGCCGGTAGACGATGGTCGCGTGCGGAAGGACCCGCCACGTCGCCGGATCGCCTTCGCGTTGGTCCATGATGCTGCGGCGAGGTGCCACAAGCCGCGCGTGGCGGCCGCAGGTCTCGTAGAGGAAGACCGTGCCGAACAGCGTCTTGCCGATGGAGGCGCGGTGCAGAATCGGCACGTGGTAGTACTCGAGGAAGGTATCCACCCCGAGCTTCCAGTTCATCCGCTTGGTCCAGTCGTGACTGCCGCGGTGGCGGTAGTCCGCGAGCCCGAAGGCCGCGAGCTCCGGGCCGAGGTCGCCGAGCGCTTCGTCGAGGTCGAGCGTGCCGGCGGGGTCGAGCAGCAACCAGACGAAGCCGTCACGCTCCTCCGTGGGGAAGCGCACCAGGGCTTCTTCGCCAACGGCGATGTCGGGGAAGTGCTCGGCCCCCGGCTGCGCCCGGAGCACGCCGCAGCGGTCGTAGGTCCAGTTGTGGTAGGGGCAGACGAAAGCCTTGCCCACCTGCCCCGCGCCATCCAGCAGGCGGGCGCCGCGATGCCGGCAGGTGTTGAGCAGCCCGCGCACCGCGCCCTCGTCGTCCCGCATCAGCATCACCGGTATGCCCGCGATGTCGAGCGTGAGGTAGTCGCCGGGCTCTGCGACCTCGCAGCCGAAGGCGACGGGCAGCGGGTTGCTGCGGAAGATCGCCGCAAGCTCGGCCGCCAGTGCTTCCGCGCAGGTGTAGCGCGCGCCGTCCACCGCCATGACGGAGTCGGCTTCGGGCAAGGCGCGCCGGCCGATGCGGTCGAGCGCCTCGGTGGCGAGGCGCAGTTCGGTCTGGTGTTGCAACGGTCCCTCTTCCCGGTCGTGTCTCCGCCCATACTAGCCGATTGTGCGCCGGTCGCGACTCCACCGGGGCGCCGACCGAAGCACGCCTCGCTTGCGGTGCATCGCGCGACGGCATGCGTGCGCCAACCCCGCATCCTCGATAACGGACGCTCCGCCAACGACTTATGCGACGGGTCGGACGATTCGACCCAGTTGGATATTTCGACTATAG
>WTGR01000351.1 GCA_011523485.1 Acidobacteriota bacterium | reverse complement strand
CCTCCTCCACTGTCCTCGACTACTTCGCTGGCTCCGGAACGACCGGCCACGCTGTCATCAACCTGAACCGCGAAGACGGGGGTCGCCGCAAGTTCATCCTCGTCGAAATGGGCGACCACTTCGACAAGGTGCTCATGCCACGCCTCAAGAAGGTCGCTTTTTCCCCCGAGTGGAAGAACGGCAGCCCAGTTCGCCCGTCGACGGTCGAGGAGGCGGAGCGCGGCCCCCGCATCATCAAGTACTTCCGCTTAGAGAGCTACGAGGACGCGCTGAATAACATCGAGTTCGAGCAGGCGGACGAGAGCCTCTTCGGCCTCGAAGACTACATGCTGCACTACATGCTCCAGTGGGAGACCAAGGAAAGCGCAACTCTCCTGAACATCAAGGCGCTGGACCGTCCATTCGACTACACACTTCGGCTCAACGGCGATAAGGAGGACGCCGAGACGGCGGTCGATCTGCCGGAGACCTTCAACTACCTGCTGGGCCTCGCGGTGAGCACCCGCCGCGTCTACGAGGACGATGGCCGCCGCTACCTGGTCTACAGGGGACGCACTCGCGACGGGCGCAAGGCTATCGTCATCTGGAGGAACACCGAGGGATGGACGCTCGATGACCGCGAGCGGGACCGTGACTTCGTAGCCGCGAAAGAGATGACTTCAGGCGCGGACGAGATCTGGATGAACGGAGACTCGATCGTGAAGGACGCCAAACCGCTCGATACCCTCTTCAAGCAGCGTATGTTCGCTCCGGTAGACGGCTGATGGTCCGAAGCAAACGAGCGCGACCGCCGAAGCCGCCGCCTAGAACTCTGTTCCAGCTTGAGTCGCAACTCATGTTGCTCAGTTGGGCCAACCGGCAGTTCGGATTCGAATCCAACCAGAAACTCTTCGACAAGCTGAAGGGAACCAGCGAAGGATACGATTCGGAGGGTCGCAGCCACGTGGCGCGCACGCTCGCCAGCAGTGATCGTTGCATGGTTCCTCTTGGTGACCTGGCCCGCTACGACGACAACGTGCGCCGCCACCTCGCGAGCATCAACGCGGGGCGGCGCGTGCCGATCACCTTGCGGTACTTCCAGCAGCTCGCCGCCCTCTACGCGGAACTCTTCCTCGACCGGCGCGCCAAGGCTCCCAAAGCACTTGCGCGCGAGATCCACAACTACGTGCGGGAGAGGGTCCACTCTCTGCACAGCACGTACCCGATCCGCGGCATCGAACCGGACGACCTGAACAAGCTCGCGTTCTGGATGGCGACCGGCAGCGGAAAGACGCTGATCATGCATCTGAACTACCTCCAGTTCCTGCACTACGGTGGTGGCGAGCATCTGGACAACATCATTCTGATCACGCCTAACGAGGGGCTGAGCGCCCAGCACATGTCCGAGATGACCGCATCCGGCATTCCGTCGGCCCGGTTCGGCGACAGCGGTCTTCTCGCGGGACACCGCCGCACTGTGCGGGTGACCGAGATCACCAAGCTGGTCGAGAAGAAGAAGGGGAAGGGGACGGGAGTCAGTATCGAGGTGAACGGTCTCGGCGACCGCAACCTCGTGTTCGTTGACGAAGGACACCGGGGCGCGAGCGGGGAGGCTTGGCGTGCAGTGCGAGACGCGGTGGCGGCACGCGGCTTCACCTTCGAATACAGCGCTACCTTCGGACAGGCACTGGCGGCGGCCCGCGACAACAAGCTCACTCTCGACTACGGCAAGTCCATCGTCTTCGACTACTCCTATCGGTACTTTCACCGCGACGGGTTCGGAAAGGACTTCCGCGTCCTCAACGTCTCCGGAGACGATCCGCCACCGGACCTCACCGACCTGCTTCTTCTCGGCAACCTGCTTTCCTTCTACGAACAACTCCGTACGTACCGCGAGAACGCCGCCGATCTGCGCGCCTACAATCTGGAGCGGCCTCTCTGGGTCTTCGTGGGCGGGAGTGTAAACGCCGTCTACAAGCGGAAGGGACGAGACACCAGCGATGTTCTCGCGGTGCAGCTCTTCCTCCACCGTGTGCTGAGCGAGGCCGGTTGGGCCCAGGACGCCATCGGAAAGCTGCTACGCGGTGAGTCGGGCCTATACGCTGCTTGGAACGTGGACTTGTTCGCTGAGCGATTCGGCGATCTGGCGACGTCCGGGAATACCCCTGAGCAGATCTACGCCGACATGTTGCAC
>WTGR01000317.1 GCA_011523485.1 Acidobacteriota bacterium | reverse complement strand
TGCTGCACCTCGAACGACACCTTGCCGATCGCCGCGTGCACGACGCCCGCCTTGTCGACCCGGTACTCCACCTTGCCGGCCTTGATCTCGCGCACCGCCTTCGCCACGTCCGGCGTAACGGTGCCGGTCTTCGGGTTCGGCATCATGCCGCGCGGCCCGAGAATGCGGCCGAGCTTGCCGACCGAGCGCATCATGTCGGGAGTGGCCACGACAGCCTCGAAATCCATCCAGCCGCCCTGGATCTTCTCGACCATCTCCTCGCCGCCGACCGTGTCGGCGCCGGCCTCCTCGGCTTCCTTCTGCTTGTCGGCGCTGGCGATCACCAGCACGTTCTTGCTCCGCCCGAGCCCGTGCGGCAGCACCACGGTGCCGCGGACCATCTGATCCGCGTGCTTCGGATTGACGCCGAGCCGCATCGCCATCTCGACCGTCTCGTCGAACCTGGCGAACTTGAGGCTCTGCACCAGCGGAATGGCCTCCTCGATCGGGTACGGGTCCGGACCCACCCTGGCCTTCGCCGCTTCGAACTGCTTGCCGTTCTTGCCCATGATCAACCCTCGACCTCGATGCCCATCGACCGCGCCGTGCCCGCCACGATCGCGACGGCGGCGTCGAGGTCGTTCGCGTTCAGGTCCGGCATCTTGACCCCGGCGATCTCCTCCACCTGCTTCCGGGTCACCTTGGCCACCTTGGTGCGGTTCGGCTCGCCGGAGCCCTTGGCGATGTTGGCGGCGCGCTTCAGCAGCACGGCGGCCGGCGGCGTCTTCGTGATGAAGCTGTAGGAGCGGTCCGCGTACACGGTCACGACCGCCGGAATGATCAGCCCCTCCTGGGCGGCGGTCTTCGCGTTGAACGCCTTGCAGAAGTCCATGATGTTGACGCCGTGCGGGCCGAGCGCGGTGCCGACCGGCGGGGCCGGCGTCGCCTTGCCGGCCGCGATCTGGAGCTTCACCTGTCCGATGATCTTCTTCGCCATGCTGGTCTACAGCTTCTCCACCTGCAGAAAGTCGAGCTCCACCGGCGTGGAACGCCCGAAAATCGTCACCATCACCTTCAGGGTGTTGCGGTCGACGTTCACGTCCTCGACCACCCCGTTGAAGCTGGTGAACGGCCCCTCGTTGATCCGGACCTGATCGCCCTTGTCGAACGTGTACTTCGGCTTCGGCTGCTCGGCCGCCTCCGTCATCTGATGGAGAATCTGGTTCACTTCGTCGTCGGTCAGCGGCGTCGGCTTCTGGCCGGCCCCGACGAACCCGGTGACCTTCGGGGTGTTCTTCACGACGTGCCACGCGCGATCCGACATCTTCCCGCCGGCGCCCGGCTCGGGCGCGATCTTCACGAGGATGTAGCCGGGAAAGACGCGCTTCGTCGTGACGACGCGCTTGCCGGCGCGCATCTCGACGACGTCCTCGGTCGGCACGAGGGTCTCGCCGATCTCGTCCTGCATGCCGTGCGCCCTGACGCGCAGCTTCAGCGAGTCCTCCACCTTCTGCTCGAAGCCGGAGTAGGTGTGAACGATGTACCACTGCTTCGTGCTGACGTCGGTCATCACACACCAAATGCCTGGAACAGCGCCCGCGCCAGCCGATCCAGCACCAGATCGATGCCCCACAGGTACATGCCGAACAGAATGGAGGTCAGGATCACGACGAACGTCGTCGCCTGCACCTCCTTCCAGGTCGGCCACGTCACCCGCTCGAGCTCGTTCCGCACCTGCGCCAGGAACGTGCGGGACCTGCCCCACCAGCCGAACATGCCCCGCCCGGACGGCTCGCGTACGCTCTCCAGCTTCGTCGATTTCACGATTCAGTGTCCCTTGCGACGATGTTGGCAGGCCAGGAGGGGCTCGAACCCCCAGCCCCCGGTTTTGGAGACCGGTGCTCTACCAATTGAGCTACTGGCCTGTGCTCACGCACGCGCTACTTCGTCTCCCGGTGCGGCTTGTGCTCCCGGCACCAGCGGCAGTACTTCTTGAGCTGCAGCCGGTCGGGCGTCTTCCGCTTGTTCTTGGTCGTCGTGTAGTTCCGCCGCTTGCACTCGGTGCACGCCAGAATGACGATATCCCGCATGTGGTGACCTTCCGTCTCGAGTTGCCGCCCGGCGCCGGCGCACAGCCGGCCCTAGTCGTCGACGATCTCGGTGATGGTGCCCGAGCCGACCGTCCGGCCGCCCTC
>WTGR01000785.1 GCA_011523485.1 Acidobacteriota bacterium | reverse complement strand
CGAAGCTGCCGCAGCACCGACAGCAGCGTGTCGCCCACCAGCGTGTCGATCTCGTCGATCAGCAGGACGAGCGGCCGCGGGTCGGCGCGGGCCCACCGCGACAGCACCTCGAACAGCGCGCCGTCCGGCCCCGCATCCGCCAGCGCCGCATTCCGCAGCCGCCCCGGCGTCTCGTCGTCCAGCGTCATCTCCGCCCTGGTGGCCAACTGGCCGAGCAGGGCGCGCAACGCCCGCGCCGTGTCCTCGCGCGCCGCCTGCCCCACCTCGAAGTTCGCGTAGACGCAACGGTAGTCGCCGGCCTCTCCGCTGTTCAGCAGGTCGCGCAGCGCCAGCAGCGCCGACGTCTTGCCCGTCTGCCGCGGGGCGTGCAGCGCGAAGTACTTGCCGCTCCGGACGAGACCGAGCACCTCGTCGAGGTCGATCCGCTCCAGCGGCGGGATCAGGTAATGCTCGTCGGGGCGGACGGGCCCTTCGGTATTGAACTCCTTCATCGTTTCCATCGCCGCAACGCGCCGCGCGCCTGTACTCGACGCTCTCAGCATGGCGGCCCGTTACCGGCAACGGCCGAAATCGGCAGGGAAATCATCCTCGAATACGCTCGTCGGTCCGCGTGAACAGATCGAAACCGCAGTCATCGAATCTTTCCCGCAGTCCCTTGACGACGCGGCGCAGAGCCGGGAAGTGCCGTCCATCCTCCAATTGAATCCCCTCTTCCTTGATCGAACTGAACAGCATCAGTTCCAGGCCGAGCGCCGGAGCCCAGGTGCCTGTCCAACCCGTTTCGACGCTGTAGCCCGAAACGCCCATTGCCCAGGTCTTTTCCAGGAACGTCTTGACTCTCCGTCTCACGGTATCCTCATCACCGCCCAGGACCTCACAACCACCGAAGTGAACGAGACAGTGCTCACAGCTCTCCGCCAGCAGCTCCCCGAGCGTGTCCAGCCCGAGAGGATGATCATCGGACAGCCGGATACCACCCTCGCTGCCATGAGACGCGATATAGAGCACGGACCCCGTCTTGCACCGGTGGCACCATTCATGATTGATGTAGTGCTTGAACTCCTCTGTGGTGGCGCAATCGCGTCTCGCATAGGCGGCCCATTGGCCCTGTCGCCTCAACATCTCGAGCATGGGCTCGACAGAGGGTTCCACCTCTCGGCCGCCGTAGTCCCATACTCCCTCGATACAGTAGATCCGCTGCTCTTTCTTCACCAGGAGCTCTCCAGGACGCGCCGGGGTGCCTCGTTGGTCAGCACTCACCGCGCGACAGTCTTCGATTGTATCGGGTCCGTATCACCGCCGCTGCGCGTGAAGCCGCTCGACGAACGCCGCATGGGCCGGTTCGCTCAGGGCGACCTGCTGGGCTTGCACCACAGCCGGCAGATCCCCGCGGAGCAGGGCGTCCACTGCCAGACGCAACCCGGGGAACACCGCGCTGTTGACGACCCTGGAAGCATCCGGCTGCCGTAACCGATACACGCCGTCGACCAGCTCGAACCAGTCGAACCCCTATCCAGCGTGCGCCAGACCAGGTACTCGCACACGCCGTTGCGGCGGTAGGCGTGCAGCTTGTCGTGGAGATCGTACGACGCGCTGCTGGCGGCGATCTCGGCGACCAGCTCCGGCGCGCCCTCGATGCAGTCGTCATCGCTCACCCGCGCCTGGCCCCCGGCGGCGGGGTCGATGAGCAGCGCGACGTCCGGCTGCGGCTCGTTGTCGAGATCGAGGCGAATCGTCGGGTTGTCGTTGAGCTGAACGCCCGGCGTCGACGCGACGTACGCGAACAACCACCCGACCAGAGGAGCATGCGGCCGGGCGTGGCTCCCGGAGCGCGTCGGTGACGGCATGCAGACGACCCCCTCGATGAGCTCCGCCTTCTTGAGATCGGGCCGGGACTCGTAGCGGCGCTCGAACTCGGCGCGCGTCAGCCGGTCGCCGTTCTCCAGCCGCGACGCGCAAGTCGAAGCCACCGGCCGGCCGGTGTCGTGCGGGGGCGTGGACGAAACGTTCGGCGATCCCATGTCTTATCCGGCGCGCGGGCCAAGGCAGCATGCCCGCCCGCCTCCGATGCTCTCCGTACAGCCGCGAGCTTGCGGCCGGACGCCGTTCTGCACGCGATGCTGTCGTGCAGCACGGCGCTCAGGGCGACGCGGGCGGCGGATCGGTCACCGGTATCTCCCGGAGGCGCCGCCGGAAGTCGGACAGGTCCGTGCAGGTCACCGCCGCCGCGATTAGCGCGTCGAGAGGGAGGTCCGCACGGCGCGTCACGTCATCGGCGACGACGTCCGCCGGCGCGTCGACGCCTCGTGCTCGAAGCGCGGCGGTCACCGCCTGCGCGCGGACCGCCGCAAGACCTTCTGCATGCCCCTGCCGGCGGCCCTCGGCATGTCCCTGCCGGCGGCCTTCCGCGTGTCCGTGCGCCGCCGCCTGCCGGCTCATCGAGCGCGTGAGCGGATCATCTTCCGGCGTCGTTCCCTCGCGCGCGCCCAGCGCCAGCGCCACGCGTTCCAGCGCCCGCCAGCTCTCCGCCGACAACGGCTCCTCCGTCAGCGCCCGGTGGATTTCGGCCGCCGTCCAGCCCGGAAACGCCAGGCTCTCCTCTTCCTCGCGATAACCGTCGCCCCGGCGCACGTGAATGGCCAGTCCCGGCCGCCGCACCGAGATATTCCACGGGACCTCCACCCAGATCTCGGGAAACCCGCATTCCTGGTACACGCCGAGCTTCCACCGGCGCACGTCCGTGGAATGGTCCACCTCCAGCACCACGTCCGGCAACGGGTCTGCGCCGACGTTCACGGCCGAGCCCAGGCCCCGCGCCCGTTCCGGATGCAGAAACAGGATTTCGTCCGCCTGCATGATCCACCGCTTGCGCCCCACCCCGTCGGTACGCAACAGATCCGCCGATCCGAGGCACAGGATCCCGGAACCGCGCAGCGCGGCGATACGCTCGACCAGCCCCGACAACCGCCGGGTCGGCCGCTCGTGCCACGTGGAAGTCTCGCGGACCCTCCAGGCGGTCTCGCTGGAACCGTCCCAGAATTCCAGATGGCCGTCGTAGGCGTCGAGGGCGCTCTCGGGCAGATGGAACGACTCGCAACCGGGCAGGTCCGGCGGTCGCGCGGTTGCCGGCAGCGCCGGCTCGGCAACGACCGGCCGAGGCTCGAACGACGTGAAGGCGAACGACCCGCCGCCGCGCGCCTTCCGGTCGGGTGTTGCCATGACGCCATTCTAGCGGCACTTGCGGAACGTCCCGGAATCGCTGAACAGTCTTGCGCCAAGTCCGCACTCTCGATACAGTGCGGAATCGTACCGGGAGGAGACTCATGCCCAAGTCGACACGGAAGGATGCGAGCGTCAGTCGGAGGGCCTTTCTCAGGAAGGGCGCGACCGCCGGCGTCGGCGCGACCGCGCTGGCCGGCCTCGGCGGACGGACCCAGGAGGCGGAGGCGCAGAACTTCTGGGACATGTCGGCTGATCTGGTGACCATCGGCGCCGGCACCGCGGGACTCGCGGCGGCGGTCTCCGCCCTCGATCACGGCGCCTCGGTGATCATGGTCGAGGAGAACACCGACATCGGCGGACACGGGCTGTGCTCCGGCGGCAACGTGCACCTCGGCGGGGGCACCAGCAACCAGAAGAAGCACGGGGTCGAGGACTCGGCGGACCAGGTGTTCATCGACTGGATCCGCCATGACCACCTGCAGAGCCGCTACAGCGATCGGGACCTGGTGCGCGCCTTCGCGGACGAGAACGCCCCCACCTACGAGTTCCTCATCGAGAACGGCGTGAAGTTCCAGGACCACCTGGTCGGCCCCACCCAGGCGTCGCGCGTGCGCCGCCAGCAGCGCACCATCCAGTGGCCGGTCGCCAGCGAGCGGGTGACCCACCATCCGACGCGCGTGGGCTCCGGCCTCATCCGGGCGCTGGAGAAGAGCGCACGGGCGAAGGGCGCGGAGGTGCTGGTGCGCCACAAGATGACCAGCATCGTGCGCGAGAGCCCGTCGTCCGGCCGGGTGCTCGGCATCACCGCCAACCACGACGGCCGCACCGTGAACATCCGGGCGAACAAGGGCGTCCTGGTGGCCACCGGCGGCAGCACCAGCAACGTGACCCTGCGCCGCACGTTCGATCCGCGGCTGACCGAGGAGTACCAGGTGGCGGGCGAGCCCTGGTCGCGGCAGAGCGGCGACGGCGAGCTGGCCGCGATGGCGGTCGGGGCGTCGCTGTGGGGCACCGCCAACCAGACCTGCGAGCAGGGGATCGCGATTTCCAAGACGCGCCACATCGGGTGCCAGTGGGGCTATTCCAGCCTGATCTGGCAGACCGACAGCCGCATCTTCGATCTCGCGCGGGCGTCGGGCCTGACCGTCATCGACTGGCAGGATCTGATCCTGGTCAACCAGACCGGCCGCCGGTTCTGGAACGAGGTGGATGCCCGCTACGATTTCTTCGCCGCGGCCATGGCCTGGAGCGGCGACGAGAACAAGCTGAACGGGGGTGGTCCCATCTGGGCCATCTTCGACCAGGACGCGGTGGAGCGGGAGGAATGGGATCCGCGTCCGCCCAACGTCGATCCGGACTACTTCTTCCAGGCGGACACGCTGGCCGAGCTGGCCGCCGCGATCAAGAACCCGTACCAGACGCTGTCGATGTCCGGCGCCACGCTGGAGGAGACCGTCGCGCGTTACAACTCCTTCGTCGACCTCGGCGAGGACGAGGATTTCGACAAGCCCACGCCCCGCTACAAGATCGAGCGGCCGTCGTTCTACGCGGCGTGGTCGACGCCGATCCTCCACGACTCCCTGACCGGGTTGCGCACGAACACGAAGGCGCAGGTCATGGACATGCGGGGCCACGTCATCCCGGGCCTGTACTGCGCCGGCGAGTCGCAGGGCGGCTTCGCGCAGCACGGTCTCGGCCGCTGCCTCGTATTCGGCCGCATCGCCGGCCGCGACGCGGCAGTCAACGGGGGGATGGCGTAGCCGGTCCGGCAACGCGCGGGCGGAGCAGTTGACGCCGAGTCGAAACGAAACGGCAGTGACCCACAAGGCAACGCCGGCGGGGGCACCCGGCGGCCCGGCGCTCGACCCCGGCGGCGGCGAGCCGAAGACGGAGTCGCATCCGACGAGCATCGCCGTCTGGGGCGTGCCGTCGCCGGTCGTGGTGAGCCGCCGCTTCGCGGCGACCGTCGGCGTGAAGTGCGCGGCGGGGTGCCCGCTGGCGGGCCGGGAGGTCGTGGTCCGCGACGCGGCGGGGGCCGACGTCGGGCACGGAAGCCTCGGAGAGAGCCCGGCGCCCGGCACCCGCGCGCTGTACGCCGCGGAGGTGATGCTGGAGGCCCCGGCCGAGGAGGG
Organism: Acidobacteriota bacterium; assembly: GCA_011523485.1. Next base: position 3,605 of record WTGR01000785.1, on the reverse strand, counting down.
AGTCCACGCCTGGACCGCGGCTTTCGGCGGGACGGAACCCGACGCGGCTCCGGCGCAAGATTCGGTCTCTGCGCAGGAAGCGTCTCCATCCGGCGCGGGACAGCCGGTTCCGCCCGCGACGCCGGCGCCGGCGCGGCACCCGCCGTCCGAGCACGCTCACGCGGCAGCGCCGGCTTCGGCGCAGCAGGCGGCATGCGAGCACGACGGCTCGGTCACCACGTTCGGTTTCCGCACGGTGACCCGGCCCGCGCACCGCGTCACGGTGACGGTCGTCGATCCGGACACCGAGACGCGGGTTGCCGGCGCGGAGGTACGGGTGGGCGTCTACCGGGGGACGACCGACACGAGCGGACAGGCCCACGTCGCGGTGCACCCGGGAAGCTACGACCTCTACGTGCGCAAGGCAGGCTACAAGCCGCACGCCGACCGCATTCCGGTGGTGTCCGGAGACGTCGTTCGCGAGGTGGCCGCGGTGCGCGTAACGGACGCGGACCTGGACGACGAGCAGGTGTGGATGTGACGGCGGCGGCTCGGGTCGCACCCTGAACCCCCGCCCTTCGCATCGCCGCCGAGCGCACCGGAACTGTGCGGACGCGCGTGGATGCTTCCTCGGCCCGGAGCGTCAGCGTCCCTGGGCCGCTTCCTCGGCGGCCCGACGCTCTTCTTCTCGCGCACCGGCCAGGATATTCGTCAGGCCGTAGTTGCCTTCGTGGCAGGCGTGCTCGAAGATCGGCCCGATGGTCTGCTTCATCGGCATCTCGGCCGTCCAGGGCGCGTCCCAGGTCTCCGGATCCTCCACCGTGAAGCGGTAGAGGATCGTGTCGTCGGCCACACGGGTGAACCGCTCGATCACCTCGAGGGCGGGGCCGGCGCCGCGGAACGGGTTCTTGCCGTTGTAGTTGGCGGTTTCGACCACCAGCGTGTCGCCCTCCCAGCGCCCGCGCGACTGGCCCATCCATCCGCGCGCGCCGGCGGGCGGCGCCGGTCGGCCGTCGAGCGGGATGATGCGCGCGTCATGAATCATCTCCGTGAGGATCATGACGTGGTCCCGGTTCTGGACGATGTGGTAGTTGGCGTTGTAGCCCGCGTTCATCATCGGCGGGCCGGCGCCGCGCATGACGATGCAGCGGGCGCCGAGCGGCAGGTTCTCCGCCCGGTCGTACTGTCCGCCGCGCGCCGCGCGCGCCGCGCGGCGCTGTGCCGCGCGCGGCTCCCCCTGCGCGTTCAGCGGTGGGATCCATGCTACGATCAGGCAAGTCTCGAGTCCTGAATCGCGAGCAGGCGTTCCTCCACCCGGAAGCCCGCTCAGAGTAGCGGGTGTCGCCGGGTACGCTCTCCGGCCCTTCCCTCCTCCCAGATTCTCTTGCGGACGCCCGTCGGGTCGACGGGCGATCACCGAAACGATCTGCGCCCGGGTGAGCGCGGAAACTGGAGCACGTACCCGCATGCAGTTCGCCGACCTGGGCCTGCGCCCGGAAATCCTCCGCGCGGTCGCCCGCGCGGGCTACGAGACCGCCACGCCGATCCAGGCGCGGGCCATTCCCGCCGTGCTGGACGGGCAGGACCTGATCGCCTGCGCACAGACCGGCACCGGCAAGACGGCGGCCTTCCTGCTGCCGATTCTGCAGCGCCTGGGCAGCGGCCGGCCGTGCCGCCCGCCGCGCGCGCTCGTGGTCACGCCGACGCGCGAGCTCGCCGCCCAGATCACGGAAGCGGCCCGGCAGTACGGCTGCTACCTGCGGCTGCGCAGCACCGTCGTCTTCGGCGGGGTCGGCATGGAGCCGCAGGAGCGCCGGCTGCGCGGCGGCCTCGACCTGCTCGTCGCCACGCCGGGACGGCTGCTCGATCACCTCGGGCGGGGCCATGCACGGCTCGACCGCGTCGAGACCGTGGTCCTCGACGAGGCGGATCGCATGCTCGACATGGGATTCCTGCCCGACGTCCGGCGCATCCTCGAGGCCCTGCCGGAGTCGCGCCAGAACCTCTTCTTCTCGGCGACCATGCCCGGAAATCCTCCGCGCGGTCGCCCGCGCGGGCTACGAGACCGCCACGCCGATCCAGGCGCGGGCCATTCCCGCCGTGCTGGACGGGCAGGACCTGATCGCCTGCGCACAGACCGGCACCGGCAAGACGGCGGCCTTCCTGCTGCCGATTCTGCAGCGCCTGGGCAGCGGCCGGCCGTGCCGCCCGCCGCGCGCGCTCGTGGTCACGCCGACGCGCGAGCTCGCCGCCCAGATCACGGAAGCGGCCCGGCAGTACGGCTGCTACCTGCGGCTGCGCAGCACCGTCGTCTTCGGCGGGGTCGGCATGGAGCCGCAGGAGCGCCGGCTGCGCGGCGGCCTCGACCTGCTCGTCGCCACGCCGGGACGGCTGCTCGATCACCTCGGGCGGGGCCATGCACGGCTCGACCGCGTCGAGACCGTGGTCCTCGACGAGGCGGATCGCATGCTCGACATGGGATTCCTGCCCGACGTCCGGCGCATCCTCGAGGCCCTGCCGGAGTCGCGCCAGAACCTCTTCTTCTCGGCGACCATGCCGGACGAGATCGAGAGGCTCATCCGCCGGACGGCCACGAACCCCACCATGATCGAGGTCACCCCCCGGGCGACGCCGGTCGGCGCCATCAGGCAGGTGGTTCACCCGGTCGCCATGACCAGCAAGAAGGACCTGCTCAAGACGCTTCTCGAACGCGCGGACATGGGACCGACGCTGGTGTTCACCCGCACGAAGGCCCGCGCCGATCAACTGGCGCGGCGCCTGGAGAAGTCCCGGCGCCAGGTTGCCGCGATCCATGGGAACAAGAGCCAGGGCGCACGGACCCGCGCCCTCGCCGGGTTCCGCGACGGCAGGATCGACACGCTGATCGCGACCGACATCGCCGCCCGCGGCATCGACGTCGAGGGCATCAGCCACGTCATCAACTTCGACCTGCCGCACGTCCCTGAAGACTACGTGCACCGCATCGGTCGCACGGCGCGGGCCGGGTCGAGCGGACACGCGGTCTCGCTGGCCGCACCGGAGGAAGGGCAGCAACTGGCCGCCATCGAGCGATTGGTAGGGAGCGCGATCCCGCGCGAGACGGTAGCCGGATTCGACGCCGCGCTCGACGCGACGGCGCCGGCGCGACGGCGCCGGACGCCTCACCCGAAGCGTCGCAGCAGACGACCGGGGGGAGGCGGACACGCGCGCACCGCCGGGCCCGACAAGGCCGGGGCACCCGCCCGGCCGCGCCGCCGCCCCGTCCGTTGATTCGGGGGCGACCGGGCTCTCGGGTGACCGCGCGAATCCCCTCGACGGCGCTATTCGGCGATGTGGACTTCCGCGATCGCGATCCCGCTCTCGCCGGCCACGGCATAGAGCAGAAAGATGCGCCCGCTGCCGGCGTCCTCGAAGATCGCGGGGTCGCGGAGCTGGTTCACGTGCCCGTAGGCGGTGCTCCGAACGGACGGCTCGAGCGGCGCGTCGGCCCCTTCCCAGTCGAACTCCGGCCGCAGCACCTCGACGCCCGGGGTCTCCTTCCAGGTCATCCAGTCGCCGGCCAAGTCGATGGTGCTCAGCTTGATGTGCTCGGGCGCCTCGCCCACCTGCGTCCAGAAGACGTAGAG
>WTGR01000580.1 GCA_011523485.1 Acidobacteriota bacterium | reverse complement strand
ACTACAACCCGCAGGTGGAAGGCATCTTCAACGATCGCTATCAGCCGCAGGAACGCCACGGATTCCGTTTCGCGATGGGCACGACGTTCTGACGACGCAACCGGGTCCATGCATTCGTTGTCAACCATCCAGGCCGCGCGCGGCTGGGGGTCGCGCGCCCACGAGGAATACCCGATGAGACTTGTTGCCCTGACGACGTTGCTCGCCGCTGCACTGTCCGGAGTCACCGTTGCGCCCGCGGCCGCGCAGGCCCGGTCTTCGCTGCCGTTCCCGGCCGGCACCAGGTACGCCTTCGTGGATCTGCAACGCGTCGTCGCCGAGTCGGTTCCCGGACAGAGCGCCAACGCCCAGGTGCAGCAGTTGCTCGAGGCGAAGCGCGCGGAGATCGAAGCGCGGCAGGCCACGCTGCAGACCCAGATCGACGCCAAGAACCAGAGCCTGCTGAGCATGCAGCAGCGACTGGCGCAGGGCGAGACGGTCATGAGCCTCGAGGCCCGTCAGGGCCTGGGTCGCGACATCGCCCGCCTGCAGGTCGACATTCAGCGCGACACGGAGGACGCCCAGGCCGAGATGCAGCGCGTCACCCAGGACGCCGACGCGGAGGTGACGGATCTGCAACAGAGACTCCAGGTGGATCTGGACTCGAGGCTGGGCCCCGCACTTGCCTCGGTCGCCGGCGCGCGCGGGATCGATTTCATCCTGAACTCGGCCGGGCTGGTCTGGGCGAATCCGGCGCTCGATCTGACGCAACTGGTCATAGACGACCTGAACGGACGCTGATGGCACGCCGCAGGTCGTTTCCCGGCCGGCCAGTGCCGTCGGTCGGATCGTCCGCCGGGTGGACTGCGGGTGTGCGGCCCTGTAGACTGGCGCCCGCGTTCACTTGAGCCCGGACACACGTGCCTCTCGACATACCTGTCGTTCTCGACCGTCTCCGTCACCGCTATCCGTCCCTGCTCGTCGACAGCGTCGTCGAGCACGAGCCGGGCCGCCGCGTGCGCGCGGTGAAGAACGTCACCGTCAACGAGGAGTACTTCCAGGGTCATTTTCCCGGAAACCCGTTGATGCCCGGCGTCATGATGATCGAGACGCTGATGCAGGTGGCGACGTTGCTGCTGCTCGGCCCGTCGAGCGACGTCCCCACGGGGCTGGCGGCGCTGCGCGGCGTCAACAACGCGAAGTTCCGCAAGCAGGTGTTTCCGGGGGACCGGCTGTGCCTCGACGTGACGCTCCGCAGCCGCGACGCGGAGGTGGCCGTCGTCCGGGGCGTGGCGACGGTGGACGGACAGACCGTGGCGGAGGCGGAGCTGCTGGTCGGCATAGAGCGATCCGCCTACGTCGACAAGACGGCCAAGGTTCACCAGGACGCCGTGCTCGGTCCCGACACGGTCGTCGGCCCCCACGCCATCGTCGGGGCCGGCGTCAGAATGGGGCGCGGTTGCCGGGTGGGCGCGTCGGCCGTCGTGGACGGCGATACCGAGCTGGGCGACGAGTGCGAGATCTTTCCTTTCGCCTCCGTCGGGCTCATTCCGCAGGACCTCAAGTACGAGGGGGAGGAGACGCGCCTCGTCATCGGCCACCGGAACGTGATCCGGGAATTCGTCACCATTCATCGCGGGACGCGCGGCGGCGGGGGGCTGACCCTCGTCGGCAACGACAACGTGTTCATGGCCTACGCGCACGTGGCGCACGACTGCATCGTCGGCAACAAGACGATCTTCGGCAACGGCGCCACGCTGGGCGGCCACGTCGTGGTCGAGGACGAGGCGACGATCAGCGCCTTCTCCGGCGTCCACCAGTTCTGCCGCGTCGGGCGGCAGGCGTTCATCGGCGGCTACAGCGTGGTCACCATGGACGCGCTGCCGTACGGGAAGACGGTGGGCAATCGGGCCCGGCTGTACGGCGTCAACACCATCGGCCTTCAGCGCCGCGGCGCCTCGCCCCAGACCATCACCCAGTTGAAGCGGGCCTTCCGCTATCTGCTGCAGTCCAAGCTCAACACGACGCGGGCGCTGGCCCGCATCGATACCGACGAGAATCTCGACGGCCACGAGGTTCGCTACCTGGTCGAGTTCATTCGGACATCCAGGCGCGGCGTCAACCTGCGCCGGCCGGCCAGAAGGGTGGAGCCGGTCGTGGTCGAGGAGTAGCCCGCAACCTCGAGCCGTCCATGCGAATCGGCCTGATTGCAGGCAACGGCCAGTTTCCGTTTCTGGCGCTCGACGCGGCCCGCAGCCTCGGCCACGACGTCACGGTGGTCGCGATACGGGAAGAAGCGGATCCTTCGATGGAAGCGGCGGCCGCCGCGGGTCGGCCGGCCGCGTTTCACTGGGTCTCGCTCGGCCAGCTCGGCCGTTGCATCGACATTCTGAAGCGCGCGAACGTCACCCGGGCGCTGATGGCGGGTCAGGTCAAGCACACCCGCATATTCTCGGGCATCGTTCCGGACCTCACCCTGCTGTCGGTGCTCCGGCGGTTGAGGACCCGCAACACCGACGCCTTGATCTCGGCGGTGGCGGACGTGCTCGGCACGCACGGGATTCAACTGGTCGACTCGACCGCGTTTCTCGACCCCCTTCTCGCGCGATCCGGCACGCTCACCGAGCGGGCTCCGAACGACGAGGAGCGCGGCGACCTCGCGTTCGGCTACCGGATGGCGGATGCGATCGCCGGACTCGACATCGGCCAGACGATTGCCGTCCGGCAGCGCGCCGTGGTGGCGGTCGAGGCGATGGAGGGCACCGACGAGGTCATCGCCCGAGCCGGACGGTTGGCCGGACCCGGGTTCTGCGTCATCAAGGTCGCGAAGCCGAACCAGGACATGCGCTTCGACGTGCCGGTGGTTGGGGTTCCGACGATTGAGGCGCTTCGCGCGGCCGGCGCCACCGTGCTGTCGGTCGATGCGCGTCGTACGGTGGTGCTGGACGGGGACCGCGTGTTCGAGGCCGCGAACGGCGCCGGCGTGTCGGTGGTGGGCCGGGTCGTCGGCGCGGGGGCGCCACCGGCATGAGGGAGCCGGCCTTCCGCGCGGCGGTGGTCGGCGTCGGTCACCTGGGTCGCCACCACGCCCGCATTCTGGGCGCAGCCCCGGATGTCGATCTCGTCGCGGTGGTCGATGTCGACCTGGAGCGGGCGCGGGCGGTCGCCGCCGATGTGGGCACGGTCGCGCTGCCTACCGTGGGCGAGATCGAGCCTCCCGTCGACGGGGTCGTGGTGGCCGTGCCTACCCGGGATCACGTTCGTGTCGGCCTGCCGCTGCTGGAGGCCGGCGTCGCGGTGCTGGTCGAGAAGCCGATCGCCGCGTCGATTGCCGAGGCCGACCGCCTGATCGCCGCCGCTGCCGCCTCGGGCGCCACGCTGGCGGTGGGGCACACCGAGCGGCACAACCCCGCGGTCACCGCGGCGCTGCCGTTGATTTCGGCTCCGCGCTTCATCGAGGTGCATCGCCTGGCGAGCTTTCAGCCTCGCAGCCTCGACATCGACGTCGTGTTCGACGTCATGATTCACGATCTCGACGTCGTGCTGTCCTGCGTCGGTTCCGAGCCGATCTCGATCGAGGCGGTCGGCGTCCCCGTGCTCAGCCCGCGGATCGATATCGCAAATGCCCGCCTGCGCTTCGCGAACGGTTGCATCGCGAATCTGACGGCCAGCCGGATCAGCCGGGATCGGGTGCGCAAGCTGCGCGTGTTTCAGCCCCACGCGCTCGTCTCGGTAGACTATGCGGAGCAGCAGGTCGAGACCTGGAAGGTCAAGAAGGGCGAGGGAGAGCGGACGGGCATCGACGGAGGACGGGTCGAGGTGAGGAACGCCGAGCCGCTCGCGCGGGAATTGGAGGACTTCGTTCGCGCCGCGCGGCGCAGGACGTCTCCGCGCGTGACCGGCGCGGACGGCCGGCGGGCGCTTGCCGTCGCCCAGCGGATCGCGGACGCCATGACGGCCGGCGGCGATCCGTCGCCGGTGCACGGAGCCGCATGACCGCCGCGTCCCGGTTCGAGGCGATCGGCGACAAGGTGCGGGCCGGCGTGCCGCTCTCCGCGTCGGAGATCGCCGCGCTGTCGGAGACGCGCGATCTCCTGCGTCTCGGAGCGCTGGCCGATGAACGGCGACGCACTACGCGCGGCGACCGCGCCACCTTCGTACGCGTAGCGGAAGTGCCGGCGACGGGAATCCCCGCGGAATCCGTTTCCCGGCCGGCGGGTGAGGTGCGACTCGCCGGGTGCCCCGCTGGTGCGAGCCGCGTCGTGGAAGCGGTTCGCGCCGCCGTGCGCGTGGCGGGCGACGTGCCGGTGAGCGGCTTCGCGCTCGACGAGCTCGTGGACCTGTGCGACGGCGATGTCGTGCGCTTCGACGATCTGATCGCCGCGTTGCGAGCCGCGGGGCTGGCGTACGTCGCCGAGGCGCGCGTCGAGCGCACCGCGGATCCGGCGTGGATCGCCCGCGCGGCGGCGGGCGGCGTGCCAGTGGCGCGTTGGACCGTGGATTCAGCGCTGGCCGGCGGCGAGGCGCTCCGCCGCGTAGCCGGCTGGGGCGCGGATGTCTCCGTGCCGGTCTTCGCGCCCCTTCCGCGCGCCTCGTCCGAACGGCCCTCGACCGGCTACGAAGACGTCCGGCAGGTTGCGCTGGCGCGCCTGCTGGTCGACAATACCGAGTCGATCCAGGTGGATTGGCGACGCTACGGCCCGCAATTGGCGCAGGTGGCGCTGACGTTCGGTGCGGACGACGTCGACGGCGTCTCGCCGAGCGACGCATCGCAGCACGGGCTCCGCCGTGCGCCGCTGGAGGAAATCACGCGGAACATCCGCGCGGCGGGACTGGTGCCGGTCGAGCGGGACGGCCGTTTCCGGAAGCTGCGCACGCATCAGCCATGAGTGCCATCCGTGTCGGAGTCGTCGAGTACCTCAATGCAAGGCCGCTCGTCCACGGGCTGGATGCGCGTCCGGATCTCTTTTCGCTGCGGTACGACGTGCCGGCGCGTTGCGCCGGGCTGCTTCACGACGGGTCGGTCGACCTCGCGCTTCTGCCGGCCATCGAGTACCTGCGCCGGCCGGATTACCGGGTGGTGCCCGACATCGCGGTGGCGTCCACCGGTCCGGTGGCGTCGGTGGCGCTCTTCACGACCCGGCCGACGGCGGCCATCCGCTCCATCGCCATCGATTCGAGCTCGCGCACGGCGGTGGCGTTGCTCCGCGTCCTCTGCGCGGAGTGGTTCGAGATCGAGCCGAAGTTCGTCACGATGCACCCCGACCTGCAGGCGATGCTCAAGCGATGCGACGCGGCTCTGCTGATCGGCGACATCGCACTGTTCACGGAGCACGAGACGGTGGTCGACCTCGACAAGATCGACCTGGGCGAGGAATGGGCCGCGATGACCGGCCTGCCGTTCGTCTGGGCCTTCTGGGCCGGTCGCGGCGACGTGGTCGAAGCGGAGCACGTGCAGGCCCTGCGCGCCGCACGCGATGCGGGCGCCGCTGCGATCGACGACGTGGTGGCCGCGCATCCGCCCGCGGACGAGGAGCAGGCCGAGGTGGCGAGGGAGTATCTGCGGAAGAACGTGCAGTTCACCCTGACCGAGGAGGGCCGATCCGGCGTGAAGCGGTTCTACGCCGCCGCGGCGGACATCGGCATCGTGCCGCAGGCCGGCGCCCTGCGGTTCTTCGACGCATGACGGAACGTCTTGTCGACGGCGCCGTGCAGCGCGTGCTCGACGGCGGGCGTCTCGATGCCGCCGAGGCCCTCGCTCTCTATACGCACCTGCCGACGCACCGGCTAGGACAGTTGGCCGACGCCGCGCGGGCCGCGCGGCACCCGGACCGGATCGTCACCTACATCATCGATCGCAACGTCAACTACACGAACGTGTGCGTGGCCCGCTGCAACTTCTGTGCGTTCTACCGGGAGGTCGGCGCCGGCGACGGCTACGTGCTCGGATTCGACGAGATCTTCGCCAAGATCGACGAGACCGTCGCGGTCGGCGGCGTGCAGCTCCTGCTGCAGGGCGGCCACAATCCCGACCTGCCCCTGCGCTGGTACGAGGACCTGTTCAGGGCGGTCAAGGCGCGTTATCCGGACTTCAAGCTGCACGCGCTCTCGCCGCCGGAGGTCATCCACCTGTCCCGCCTCTCGCAGCTTCCGGCGCGCACCGTCATCGACCGGCTGGTGGCGGCGGGTCTCGACAGCATTCCGGGCGGCGGGGCCGAGATCCTGGTCGATCGCGTACGCAAGCGGTTGAACTGCTACGGCAAGGCGACCGCGGCGGAGTGGATCGACGTGATGCGGCACGCCCACGACGCCGGCCTGCGGACCACCGCGACGATGATGTACGGTACGGTCGAGCGGCTCGACGAACGGATCGAGCACCTGCTGCGGCTGCGGGAGCTGCAGGATGCGACCGGCGGCTTCACCGCGTTCATCACCTGGAGCTTCCAGCCGTCGAACACCGAGCTGGGGGGCGCCGGCGCCACCGGCGTCGAGTACCTGAGGACCCTGGCGCTCGCCCGGCTCGTCCTCGACAACTTCGACAACCTGCAGGCCTCCTGGGTCACGCAGGGCGGCAAGGTCGGCCAGTTGAGCCTCGCCTGCGGGGCCAACGACATGGGCAGCGTGATGATCGAGGAGAACGTCGTGCGCGCCGCCGGCGCCGCCTACTGCATGGACGAGGTGGAGATCGTCCGCAACATCGAGGACGCCGGCTTCGTGCCGAAGCGTCGCGACATGCAGTACAGGGTGCTGGGCGACCCCATCTTTCGCGAGCGGCAGGTGCCGCGCATGACCGAGCTCGCCACCGCGCGCGAGGCGGGCGACGCGTCCGTGCCGGCCGAGCTGGATCGCTATCCCGCACGGAGTCTGGCCGGCAAGCGGCGCCGGCAGCCCGTGGCGTAGCCCGGCCCGTGCCCCGGACCCGCTATCGCGCCCGCTGGCTGGCGCCCATCGCGTCTCCCCCGCTGGAGGACGGCTGGGTGGACGTCGACGGGGGCGTCATTCGCGCCGTCGGCGCCGCGGCGGACGCCGGCAGCGACGCCCCGGACCGGGAGGTCGACCTCGGAGGCGTCTGCGTGCTGCCCGGCCTCGTCAATGCCCATACCCACCTCGAGCTGTCCGGGCAGCGGAGCGCCGTTCCGCCCGCCCGCTCGATGCCGGCCTGGGCGGCGGCGTTGATGCGCAACCTGCGGGAAGAGCCGCCCGGCGCGGAGCAGGCGGCGATCGTCGCGGCGGTCGCCGAGCTGCGCCGGGCCGGGACCGCGCTGGTCGGCGACGTCGCCAACACGCTGGCGTCGCTGGCGGCGCTGGAGGCGGGCCCGGTGGAGGCCGTGGTCTTCCACGAGTTGCTCGGCTTCGACGTCGCGGGCGCGGCCGCCGCGGCGGCGGCGGAGCGCCTCGACCGGCTGGTGTCCGAACGCCGGGACGAGCGGGTGCGGGTCCGCCCCGCGGCGCATGCGCCCTACTCGGTTTCTCCCGCGCTCTTCCGGGCGCTGGCCGCCGTTGCCGGGCCGCGTTCGGTGCACCTGGCCGAGTCGCGCGAAGAGTGCGAGTTCCTGCGCGCGGGGACCGGGGCCTGGCGGGAGATTCTGGACGCCCGCGGCCGGTGGGATCCGCAATGGCGGCCACCGGGGTCCGGGCCGGTGGCCTACCTGGACGCGCTGGGCTGGCTTCGGGATGACTCGTTGCTGGTTCACGGGGTGCAACTGCAGCCGGACGAGATTCGCCGCGTGGCCCGGTCCGGCGCCACCATCGTGACCTGCCCGCGGAGCAACGCCTGGACCGGCGCCGGCGTCCCGCCCGTGCGGGCGTTCTACGCGGCCGGGGCGTCGGTGGCGGTGGGCACGGACAGCCTCGCCAGCGCGCCCGATCTGAACACGTTCGCCGAGCTGGCCGAGGTCCGCCGTCTCGCGCCGGGGGTCCCGGCTCGGCGCATCCTGCGCAGCGGCACTCTCGACGGGGCCGCCGCGCTCGGCCGGGGGAGGACGCACGGAGCCATCGAGCCGTCCCGCCGCGCGGCGCTGATCGCCGTCGAGACGCCGGCGACCGTACGGGATGTGGAAGAATATCTGTTGACGGGGATCGAGCCGGAGCAGATCGCCTGGCTCGATGGGGGGGACGCGGGCCGCGGCGCGCCGGCCGGCTCCTGAATCGACGGCGGTCGCGCGATTCCCGGAGCAGGCATGCTGTCTCGACTGCGGACCTACGCGTCGTTCATTCGGTTCAGCCACACCGTGTTCGCTCTGCCGTTCGCATTGACCGGCGCGATGCTCGCCGGCCTGGAGACCGACCTGACCTGGCGTCGGGCCGGCTGGATAGTACTGGCGATGTTCACCGCGCGGACGGCTGCGATGGCGTTCAACCGCCTCGTCGACGCGCACTACGACGCGCTGAATCCGCGCACGCGCGAGCGCGAGATTCCGCGCGGTCGCGTTTCGCGCCGCGAGGCGGCGGCCATCGTCGTCGTGGCCGCGACGGCGTTCGTGGCGGTCACGTATCCGCTGGGCGCGGTCTGTTTCGCGCTGTCCCCGGTGGCGCTCGCCATCGTGTTCTGGTACTCGCTGGCCAAGCGCCACACCACCTGGACGCAGCTCTTTCTGGGACTGGCGCTCGCCGTCGCCCCGGTCGGCGGGTGGCTGGCGGCGGGCGGCGGCTGGAGCTGGACGCCGTGGTTGCTGGCGGTGGCCACCGGGGCCTGGGTCGCCGGGTTCGACATGATCTACGCGTGCGAGGACGTCGGCTTCGATCGCCGCCACGGCCTCCGGTCCATTCCGGCCCGGTTCGGGGTGGAGCGGGCGCTGCGCTTCTCGCGCCTCTCGCACGTCGTGACCGTCGCCGGGCTGGCCGCGCTGGCCTGGCTGGCGCCGCTGGGCCCCGTCTATCTGGCCGGGGTAGCCGGGGTGGCCCTGCTGCTGGCCTACGAGCAGTCGCGCGTCAGTGCCGCCGACCTGTCGCGCGTGAAGCAGGCTTTCGATCTGAACGGGTAC
>WTGR01000534.1 GCA_011523485.1 Acidobacteriota bacterium | reverse complement strand
CCGGCACGATTCCCGGAACCTCCCGCTGCTGCTGGCCGGCGGGGCGGGCGGACGCCTCGCGGGCGGCCGCCATCTCCGGTATCCGCGCGGCACCCAGCGGCTGACGAACCTGCAACTGACGCTGCTCAACCTGCTGGGGGTGCCGGCGGAGAAGTTCGGAGACAGCACCGGCGAGCGGCTCGGCGAGCTTGCCGGCGTCGCGCGGGCGACCACGAACTAGGAATCTGCGCCGCAGGAAACGCCGAGCCGGCGAGCGTCTCGGAGCGCTGGCAGCCTGCCATCAGGGGCTCCGCTGCATTCGACAGGTCGGCGAGCCCGCGTCCGGCCTGCACAACCAGCGGGGTTGCGCCCTCCCGCGTCGTGCGGAAGGGCGCAACCCCGGCACGGTGCAGCCGTCCCCGTGTTCACGGCAGCGTCGGCATCGTGAGCTCGCTGCCGGGCGGCCGCTGCACGTCGAACGCCTTGAGCGTGTAGTTCACCAGCGTGTAGTGGCCGATCAGGCCGGCGATGTCCATCAGGCCCCGGTTGCCGAAGATCCGCTGGGCCGCCTCGAACGCCTCGTCGCTCAGCTTCGGCTCGCGGATCAACTCGCGGACGACGCGGATGATGGTCCGCTCCGGCTCGTTCAACCCGGGCAGCTCTCCGGCGTCGGCCAGCGGGGTGTCCCACCGCAGCAGATCGATGATCTCCTCCTCGAGCCCGGCGTTGCGGCCCAGGCCCTCGTGGGCGGACCACTCGTACTGGCTGTTCAGCGCGCGGGCGGCGGTCAGGATGGCGAGCTCGGCGAGCCGCTGGTCCCGGTTGCCGTCGGCGCCGAAGCGCAGGTAGGAGCTGGCCGGGAACAGGTGCTCGGCCATGAGCGGGCTGTTCATCCACATGCCGATCGGACCGCGCAGGCCGGTGGCGTAGCGGCTGTCCGGGTTGACGATGACGTCGTACGCCCGCTGGCCGTCGGCGTCGAGGGAGTCGCGCGTGATCTGCGGCACGCGCGCCCACGAGTCCTCGTGGATGCCCGGCGGGATGTCCTCGGGCGTGACGACGTGCGGCGTGAAGTCGCCGCTCTGGGCCGACGCGGCTACCGCGAACGGGGCGCCGGCGCCCCGTTCGCGGTAGCCGCGTCGGCCCAGAGCGGCGACTTCACGCCGCACGTCGTCACGCCCGAGGACATCCCGCCGGGCATCCACGAGGACTCGTGGGCGCGCGTGCCGCAGATCACGCGCGACTCCCTCGACGCCGACGGCCAGCGGGCGTACGACGTCATCGTCAACCCGGACAGCCGCTACGCCACCGGCCTGCGCGGTCCGATCGGCATGTGGATGAACAGCCCGCTCATGGCCGAGCACCTGTTCCCGGCCAGCTCCTACCTGCGCTTCGGCGCCGACGGCAACCGGGACCAGCGGCTCGCCGAGCTCGCCATCCTGACCGCCGCCCGCGCGCTGAACAGCCAGTACGAGTGGTCCGCCCACGAGGGCCTGGGCCGCAACGCCGGGCTCGAGGAGGAGATCATCGATCTGCTGCGGTGGGACACCCCGCTGGCCGACGCCGGAGAGCTGCCCGGGTTGAACGAGCCGGAGCGGACCATCATCCGCGTCGTCCGCGAGTTGATCCGCGAGCCGAAGCTGAGCGACGAGGCGTTCGAGGCGGCCCAGCGGATCTTCGGCAACCGGGGCCTGATGGACATCGCCGGCCTGATCGGCCACTACACGCTGGTGAACTACACGCTCAAGGCGTTCGACGTGCAGCGGCCGCCCGGCAGCGAGCTCACGATGCCGACGCTGCCGTGAACACGGGGACGGCTGCACCGTGCCGGGGTTGCGCCCTTCCGCACGACGCGGGAGGGCGCAACCCCGCTGGTTGTGCAGGCCGGACGCGGGCTCGCCGACCTGTCGAATGCAGCGGAGCCCCTGATGGCAGGCTGCCAGCGCTCCGAGACGCTCGCCGGCTCGGCGTTTCCTGCGGCGCAGATTCCTAGTTCGTGGTCGCCCGCGCGACGCCGGCAAGCTCGCCGAGCCGCTCGCCGGTGCTGTCTCCGAACTTCTCCGCCGGCACCCCCAGCAGGTTGAGCAGCGTCAGTTGCAGGTTCGTCAGCCGCTGGGTGCCGCGCGGATACCGGAGATGGCGGCCGCCCGCGAGGCGTCCGCCCGCCCCGCCGGCCAGCAGCAGCGGGAGGTTCCGGGAATCGTGCCGG
>WTGR01000806.1 GCA_011523485.1 Acidobacteriota bacterium | reverse complement strand
GCTCAGCAGGCCGCCGACCTGCCGCGCTACGAGCTCGCAGTGGGGTTTGCCCCGTTCTTCCGGGCCGATGAGGGCGCCGAGGCGACGCAGGCGCCGAGTGCGTGGATCACGCTCCCGGTGGGCAGACTGGGTGTCCAGATCGACTACCTGCGGAACGTGCGCAGCCAATCGCTCTACTACCTCGGCTACGGCTACACGGACGACCAGGGCCGGGAGATACGCTACAACGTCGCCCGCGCGGACTTCGACGTCGAGCAGATGGTCAGTGCCGCGATCCGGTGGCGGTTTCCGGGACTCGGCGGGAGAAGCTACCTGCTGATGGGAGGGGCCTGGCAGTACAACAGGCGCCGCCCGTGTGTGGCGATTTCCCCGGGTGACAGGCCGGAGCATGGCGCACGTGTGGACTTCCCGCCCGGCTTCGAGTGTTCCCGCTCGCCAGTCGTCAAGAGCCGCATCCATCTTGCTCCGCTGTACGGCGTGGGGGTGGATCTCCCGCTGGGGTCCCGGTTCTTCGGGAGCGTGCAGTATCGCGCGCGGTGGCTTCCATCCCTGGGCGAAGTACGGGTCGGAGCAGGAATCCGTTTCTGACCGGGCGTGGATCCTGACGGGGCCGCCGGGGGGAGGTGAAGACGCGCGAATGCTGTCCAAACGGCCAGAATCCGTGTGCACAGCCGATCCCCGGGGTGTCGCTACGAGCGGCCGGGGGCGATGAGACTGTCGACGAACGAGGTCCGGCCGTCCCGGTCGAAGAGCTCGCGCTGGACGCCGCCCACGATGCGCCGGCGCCCGCTCTGGGCGGGCCGGCCCCAGTCGAGGCTCGGGCGTTGGGGCGGGACTCCCCTCCAGGGCTTCGCGATTGGAACCGTCGTGCCGAGGGTTGCTCCACGGTTGCGGGCCTGCTGTTCGGCCGGACTTGTCGGTCTCTCGCGGTCGTGTTGGGGCGGGCTCGTCATGGTGTCCGTCGCGGGTTCACGCTGCCTGCTGTGGCCGCGTCGGCGGAGAGCCGTGCGGCGCGGAGTGCCGGATCCCTACCGCAGCCCGCGATCGTTGTCGATCCGTTGCAGCCGGTCGCTGTAGATCGTCCGATCGCCGTCGAGGGCGCCGCGGACGCAGCGGTAGAGCACGTTGTCGGTCTGCTCGTCGTCGGCGGCGGCCCAGGCCGCGGCGCCGTCCGCCAGGACGGCGACCGACAGGGTCTCGCAATCCGCGAACACCGTGCGGATGCTCCGGTCGGTTCTGGTCCGGAACGCCTGCTGGCGCGGCAGGCTGATGACGTTGAAGATGGCGGTGCCGCCGTCGACCAGCGTGTCGCGCACCCTCTGGTAGAACTCGATCGTCGCCAGGTGGGTGGGCAGGGACGTGCGGTGAGAGTAGGCGTCGGCCACGATGGCGGGCCAGCGCCGCTTCTGGGCGCGGAGCCAGGCTCGCGCGTCGGCGACGACCAGGGGGCCGGCGGGCGGTCCGAACAGCAGGCGCCCGGACAGCTTCCCCTGCGCGGGGTCGATATCGACGAAGGTCGGGCGCAGGAGGCAGCCGGCGTCGCGGCCGAGCGTGCGTCCCGCCGCCCCGAGGACGGCGACCTCGCGGATGCCGCGATTGCACAGTGCCGTCTCGATGGCCTCGATGTAGGGGTGACCCTTCCCGTCGGGGTCGTCCCGGGACGACGAGCTTCGATTGACCGAGAGGACGCGGGCCTGCTCGGCGGGCACTTCGAGCAGCTCGTAGTCGGCGTAGGCGGTGCGCGCCAGGTAGAGGCGCTGGTCGTTGGTCCAGTAGGCGCCGAGGAGGACGGCCATGAACGCGGCCGCGCCGATGGGGAGCGCCTTCGGGAATGCCGTCCACGCCGCGGCGGACAGGACCAGGGCGATGAGGGCGGTTGCCCCGGCCGTTCCGACCGCTGCCAGGACGACCCAGGCGGTGAGGAGCGCGCCTGCGACGTTGCCCGCCGTCGACAGCCCGAGGGTGGTTCCGGTCTGGCGGCGGCCGTCGTCGTCGCGCCGCAGCGGGTCGATGAGCAGGATGCTCTCGGCCAGGAGCATCCCTATCGGGGCTATGCACAGCGTCGAATACACGGCGACGGCCGCGGTGGTCCAGCTGCCGGCGATGCCGAACACCAACGCCGGCGCGATGTCTCCGGTGGCGATGGCGCTGGCCACCGCCGCCGTCGCGAGGCGGTTCGCGGCCGCGCGCCGCAGCGCGCCGGGCAGTTCGGGCGCGGGCGTGGCGGCCGCCAGCCTCTGCGCGGCGCGCTGGCCGCGGTGGTAGCCCCAGGCGAGGGCCGCCAGGTAGGCGGCCAGCAGGATCGAGGTGACGGGCACGGGAGAGCCGACGTAGGGCACCATGCGCCGCAGCGCGAGAACCTCCACGCTCAGCGACGCGAAGCCTTCGGCGGCCAGTATCCACACGGCCGCGCCGCGGCGCAGACCGCGCACCGGCGTCACTCCCATGTGTTCCACGGATCCGGATGCAGGTCCTGGTCGTCGAGCCACTGGAGCAGCTCGCTCGCCCCCTGCTTCTGGTGCGAGGCGGCGCGCTCCTGCTTGCGCAGGAACGTCCGCCGGGCCGAGCACTCCGCACAGCGCCCCTTGTGCGGGAGCAGCTTTCCGCAGGTCTCCTCCTCGGGGGGCCATTCCGGACCGGGACACATCCACAGCTTCGGTTTGCCCGGCTCCGCCGGCGGTCGCCGTCGGGTTCTCTTCCTGGAGGACATCTCATGCTCCTCCCGCAGGGACTGTACCGGCGTGGCGCCAGGGCGGGCGTCACCGCGCGGCGCGGACGAGCCGGCCGGCGGCGCGGCGCCACCAGGTCTCCAGGGGCCGGGCCCACCGGTCGTCCGCGGGCAGGCTCATGGCCAGCGCGACGAAGATGGCGCTTGCCGTGGCCGTCGCCGTCTGCGCGAAGCCCAGCCGCCCGTGCAGGCCCAGGCCCCAGCCGTGGCCGAGCGCGGCGAGCAGCGTCGTCGTGAACGCGAAGATGGAGAGGCTGCGGCGGCCCGCCCGCTGCAGGAGCGTCCCGACGGGCGTCCGCCATATCGACGCGTGCGCGCGGGCGGCACATGCTGTGATCGATATCGACACGAGGCCGGCTCCCGCGTAGTCCAGGAGGCCGGCAAGGCGCATGGCGAGCCCCGTAGGCTCGCCGGTGGCCAGGGCGGCAGCGGTCGCGCAGGCGAGTGTTCCGGTCGCGGCCAGGCTGCGCCGCACCCACGGGGCGATGTTGCGGTGGCGGCCCTGGCGCATCCACCAGATGCCGGCGAGCAGCCCGGCTGCGGCGTGCCACAGGTCGTTGAGCGGCAGCGCCCTGGCAGTCCGGTCGCGCCAGTGCGCCAGGTGCACCTCGGCCTGGCCTCGCCAGTCTCCCGCGTACGCGGCGCTCTCCCAGCGGTCGTAGTCCGGGTTCGACGGTTGGAAGATGTCCGCCCAGGTCTGGCCGCTCGCGTCGACGTAGCGCGCCCACTGCGCCATCTCCCACAGGGCCAGGATGATGGGGACGGCGCTGGCAGCGATGGCCGGCCACAGCGGCCGGGCCATGCGGTCGCGCACGGGCGCGGCTAGCAGGAGCGCGGCCAGGGGCAGTCCGGCCAGCGGCCCGCTCGGCCATACGGCCAACTGGAAGCACAGGGCGGCGGCGAGCAGCAGCAGCCATCGCCCCCGGTGGTTCATCGTCCAGTCGGGGTCGTCGCGCCGCTCGCGGCCGAGCGCGAGCCCCGCCCCGGCGGCGATCGAGAGGAGCCAGACCGGCGTCTCCCGGCCCGCGGCGTGGAGCAGGACCCATGCCGCCCACGCCACGGGGTGTTGGGTCGGATCGAGGGCGGGTCCGCGCAGGGCCTTCGCCCGCGGGTGCAGGAGTCCCTCGGCGGCGAGCGGCAGCAACGCCAGCAACGCCAGTCCCCGCACGGCGTCGAGCCAGGGGACCCGCTCCCGCGCACGGGCAGGCTGGGGCATCAGGGTGCCGGAGAGAGGCCCGCGTCGAGGGCCTCGGTCTCGCCCCCGGCGTCGCTATCGTCGCGTGCCGCCGGATCGTCGTTGGATCGGGTGTCGAACGCCCGGCGGTCGATCTCGGTGGCGCGCTCGATGTAGTCGGCCGCGGTCTGCGCGCCCGGGTCGAGCTCGCCGGCGCGGACGAGTTCGGCGAGCTCGCCCAGGCGGGCCGCCATGCAGGCTGCCCGGCGGCTCCAGTTCCCTACGGCCGACAGCGCGTTCTGCGCGTTGCGGCACGGTCCCCGCTCGGCGCGGACCGCGTCGCGCCACAGTTCCGGGTCGGCGGGCGCGCGCCCGTCGAGCAGCTGCCAGTACCAGCCGGTCGTCAGGCCATTGTCGGCGACATCGTCCATGACGAGGTTGGCGACCAGCACCTCGTGCTCCTCGCCCGTCTCGGCGTGCCGCACGGTGGTCGCTAGGGGCGTGCCGTCGACGCGCATTCCTGGCGGTCTCCCCGCAGTGCCATGATCCAGCCTATCGGGGCGGTGGCGATGATCCGCGCCGTTCCCGGGGCGATCACGCCCGACAGATGCCGCGGCAGCCGGTTGCCGTCGGGCGCCGGGGAGGGCTCGCTCCGGTGGGGCTGGTGCGGCTTGCCGGCTCCGCCGTGGCCGGGCCGTATGGGGTGTCTTCGCATCGTGCGTATCCGTTCTCTTCGGTTTGCGGTGGCGCAGGTTAGTGAACGCGGTCCGGTTCGGCGCGCGGGTCCCGGCGGGTCCGGTCGGTGGCCCAGGTGTCGAGCTCGGCGACGACGCAGGTGATCTCCTCGCCGAGCTCCCGGCGCTCGTCCAGGTCGGGGATCCGGAGAAGCGAGCGGGCCAGGGTCCATGCGATCTGGCTCAGGTCGTCGGGCGCGGCACGGCCTCTGCCGTCGTCGAGGCGAAGCGCGGGCGCGGGTTCCGGGCTCAGGCCGTTGCGCAGCAGCTGCGGGCCGGTCTCCGGTCCCCAGAGCGGACCGATGTTGCGGCGCACCCAGGCGGCGAGCCGCGCCGCGCTCACCCGGCGGGACCTCCAGCCGGCGAGTCTCGCGCGCAGCCGGTCGATGTTCGCCCAGACCGCGTGCACCAGCGTCAGGTGCGGCCTTCTTCCCGTCAGTACCGGGCCGGTCAGCGTGGCTCCTTCGCGGCTCGCCCAGATGCCCGCCCCGTCGGTCCGGCGCAGGCCGCTGCCGATGGTGATCAGGCCCTGGCGTGTGTCGTGGTCGAGCTCGACGAAGCGCATCAGGTCGTCGCCGCTCGTTTCGCCGTGCTGCGCGGCGGGCCAGCAGCCGCGCACCATCCACCATTCGCCCAGCGGCGTGATGCCCGCCTCCCAGTGCAGCGGCGCGAGGAGCTTGTGGTCGCAGAGGGTCTGGCGCAGGGCCTCGGCGACGGCCCGCGGTTGTGTCGGCGGAGAGATCGCCGGGCCCGAGCCGATGCTCGCCCCGTTCCACTCGCGGCGGGCCTTTGCTGGTGAACAGGCCGCGGGGCGGCCACTGCAGGACCACGTCGCCTTCGAGCGTGTGCTCGCGGCCCGCGCGGTTGCGGATAGGCCGGATGTCGAGGCGCGGCAGGCTCTCGACGAGTCGCGGCCACCCGCCGGCCTCGATGCGGGTCCAGTCCACGGGGCGTCCCCGCCAGGTGGTGGCCGGGTCGGGGGTCGGCACCGCGCCGCCGGGGCGCGTTCCGGCGTTGCGAGCGCGGGGGGTCCGGCGCCGCGCCGGCCGGGGCTGCGGCGGAATGGCCGTTCTCGTCCCCATGCTCTGTCTATTCTGCGAATGGCGGGTTCGGCGGCGCCCCCGCAGGAGCGGGCCGGAGTAGCGCCGGGTCCGGGGATGCCGAGTTCTCGGGAGGACTCCGGTGACCCGGCTTCAGGAGGCGGGCGCGGGCCGTTCGCGCTGCAGCGTTCCGTCCAGGGCGATCGCCTGCAGGCGCGGTTTGCCGTGCTCCGTGGTTACGGCGGTGTCCGGCTCGATCAACCCGTGCTCGTCGGGTTCGGTGACAGTCCAGCCGAGTCGGAGGTACGCGGCGCCGGACGCGGCGCGCGGCGTTGCGTGCCGTCTGCCAACGTGCCTGTGCCACCATGCCGTCCAGGCTGCCGCAATCCGTCGCCAGGCGGCGGTGCCGCGGAGGCCGGCCCGCCGGCCCGCCCAGGCGGCCGCCCATCGCGCGGCCGCCTTCCACTGGCGTCGTTCTTCCCTGCTGTCCGGCTGCCAGACCGTCCAGCGGCCGTCCTGCTCATAGAGGAGCGTCGGCGTGCGGCAATCGTCGGCGTTCCAGACGAGTTGGGTCGGCGCGGGCTGTTCCTGGAACACCAGGCGGATCTCGGTGCCGCGGAGGCGGAACCGGCCCTCGATCAGCGGCTGCGCGCGCCGTGCCGCGCGCAGCTCGGCCGGGCTCGTCAGCGACTGCAAGGCGCCGGCGTCCACGCTCGCCCAGCAGGCGATGAGGGCGCGCGCGGTGGCCCGGGCGCACTCCCACTCGGCCGAGGGCTTCCGGCGCCGGATCGGTCGTCTCATGCTGCTGCGCCCGGCCGGGTGCGTCGGGCGGGCCGGACGGGACCGCGCTGGCGGACCGGTACGTTCGTCAGACACTGATGCGCCGCCAGCTCGTGATCCGGAAGCCGTTCGGCAGTGATCCCGGCCCCTGGGCCACGCTCTCCGTGTGTCGCGACGTGGTCACGATTCTGTGCCGGCCTCGCTGTCGTCGCCGGGTTGTCCTGCCGGCTGCTTTCCGTCTAGCCGGCCGGTTTCGGGCGTGAAGGCGGGCGCGCCGTGTCGCGCAGGCCGCCGGCTCCTCGGACGTGATCTCGGTCCTGGTTCCTCGGGGCCGCCTTCCTTGTCCCGCTCATGATCATCTCGATGCGCTCGCGCGCCCATTCGACCGTCGCGGCCGCTGCGCTGACGGCATCGTAGTACCCATCCTTCCCGACCCATGCGAGCCCGGGGTCTCCGTCGAAGCCGTAGCGTCCGCTTCCGGCGAAGGTGGACAGCCCCTTGGCCTTCTCGATCCCGGGAGGGAATCGTCTCCCCGGCGTCGCGCGCAGTGTCGAGCAGCTCCTCGATGTCGTGACTCGTGACGAAGCTGTGACCGTTGGCGATGATCACGGCCTCGATCGAGAACTCGGCCGCCTGGTGCACCTGCTCACGCAGGATCCGTGAGTTTCTCCCGGGCATGCAGCACAGGCGTGGCTGCGCGCGGCCGAGATCGCGCACTGGTCCGGGGACATCTTCTCGATTCGGTGGCGCCTTCCGGTCGCGGCAAGAGGGCCGCGAGGCGGAATCGGACCTCGGGCCGAAAACGCATTGTGCGCTTGTTTCATGCGGGATCGGCGCGAGTTTCTGATCCCCGTTTGCCCGCCGGTATGGAAGAGGCGAAAGGGCGCTATATCCGCGGACTCCGGATGGATCGAACGTCACCGTCGAAACGCAGCCGGCAGAACGCGGCCCCGAGCGGGTCCGTCCGCGGGGGTGTCGGGGTGGCCGCGGCCGGCCGCGGTGCGGTGTCCGGCGGGGCCCGGCGCGGGTTGAGGCGCGGTGGCTCGGCTCGCTTGGAACGGAGCGCGTTGCAGGTCGTCTCCTTGCGCGCTCGCGGGCTACAGGGAAGCGTCCGGAGACGGCCATCTGTTGCGCCGCAGCCGGTAGCGGACCAGCCGCAGCGCCGCCCCGGCAAGGGCGGGCGCCGGGGTGCGGCGTTGCATCCACGGGCCGGGCCACCGGTTCCGGCTTATCGCCGCTCCCGTCGCGTGCGGCGTACGCAGCAGCAGTTGGGCGGCCCACGCGGTGGCGACAGTCGTTGCGGGCCTCTTGCCGAGCGCGAGCAGGTGGAGCGCCGCGAGCGCCCGCGCGGTGTCCGGAGCCAGTTCGGTGGCCAGCACGGCAAGAGCACCGGGGGCCGGGCGTCGCCGGCCACCGGCTGACGCCAGCGCGTCGAAGCGCTCCGGATCGGCTTCGATCCGCTCGACGAGCGCGATCGCCAGTTCGCGCGGCTTCGTACTCCCCGCGGCGAGCCACTCGGTCGCGCGGCCCGGCGGCAGCTCGACCGTGATGCGGATGGCCATCGCATCCGGGTCGGTGCTTCGCCGCCGCCTGCCGAGCGTCGCCAGCGCCGACTCGAAGCTGTCGGCGGTCGTGCCGGCTTCGACCGTGTTGGGTTGGCGCCGGTGCAGCCGTGCTTCGATGGCGATGTACATGGGCGGTCCCTGGCGGCGAGGCGGCGGTCGCTCGGCGCCGTCCGACCGCGTGCCTCGACGTCGTGCGCCAAGGCTACGGGAGTGCGGGTCGGGCCACCGTCCGGCGCGGGCTGCCGCCGAGGGCGCCGGCCGGGCGCCGACCGTGCCGGCGGCGATCGTCCACTCCGGTCGAGACCGCAGGCGGCCAGTGTCTCCAGAAAACCCTCTCACGCGCGATCAGGCGCGTCGGCGGCGGCGGCGCGCCTTCCGGCCGCGGCGCCGCCGCGGGCCGTCGACCTGGAACCGCCACGCGGCGATCGCGGGCTTCACCCGGGCGAGTACGAGATCGGCGTCCTCCTGCGCTTCGAGCCGCTCGATGCAGCGGTCGAAGGCCTCGCGCAGGTCGCGGTCGATCGCCCGCGCGAGCGCCATACGGTCATTCCCGTGGGAGTCCTCGCGAACCACCTCCTCGAGCAGGCACGCGGGGCCGGCCGGCGGCACGCGCCAGATGCGCCACCCGCGCGGGTCGTCTCCCCCGCCCGCGCGGCTGACGAGCACCGCGCCGACGCGGACCGGCCAGCGCCGGCGCCGCCGGGCGCGCGGCAGGTCGGGATTGAGACCGGGACCGGTTTCGGGGAACAGCTCGTACTCGCCGCTCAGGCGCATGCCGTGGATGGCCTGCCAGCCCGGATCGTCGGAGACCGCCGTGACCAGCATCATGCGCCCCACCACCGGCACCGGGCCTGCCCCGATTGACCGCGCGCCCGTCGAGGTGACAGCGCCCGCCTGGCCCCGTTCCGCCCGGCCGAGGGCTGCAAGATGCCCGCGCCCCGCCCCACTCCCCACCCGCCCCCGCCCGAGCGCGCCAGGCTCCGACCTACCGAGGTGCCCGTCTTTCTGCA
>WTGR01000597.1 GCA_011523485.1 Acidobacteriota bacterium | reverse complement strand
CGATCACCCGGCCGTGCTCATCGGGCCCAACAACTGCGGAAAGACGACCGCCATTCAGGCGCTGGCCCTCTGGTCTCAGGCCGTGCGGGCCTGGCAGGAGAAGAAAGGGCAGGCGCCACCCAGGGAGCGCACCTCGACGTCGCTCAACCGTCTCGGCATCGTCTCCGTACCGGTGCAGCGCACCCGTTACTTCTGGCACAACGCCGCGGTGCGGACGGGCAACCGGGACATACACCTGCAGATCAAGGTCGGCGTGCTGCACGACCGCCGTGTCGAGCCGGTCACGATGAGCTTCCGAAACCAGGGCGAGGATCTGGTGTACTGCACTCCCGATCCCGAGACGTTGGAGCGCCGCGAGTTGATCAAGACCGCGGCAGAGTTGAAGGTCGAGCTGCTCTACCCGATGTCGGGGCTGGAAACCGAAGAACCGGTGCTGCAGCGGGGGCGGATCGACGTGCTCCTCGGACAGGGACAGACGGCGCAGGTGTTGCGCAACCTCTGCTTGTTGGTGTGGCGGGAAGATCGGCAGCACTGGGTGCGCATCACCGAGTGGATGCGGCGCCTGTTCTTCATTGATCTGCAGGAACCCGTCGAGACCGCGCGGGGCGGCATCGAGTTGCTCTACAGGCAGCAATCGGTGAAGGAACCGCTGGACATCGCGCTGGCCGGACGCGGGCTGCAGCAGATGTTGCTGGTCTTCGCGTACCTCTACTCGCATCGCGGCAGTGTGTTGCTGATCGACGAACCGGATGCGCACCTGGAGATACTGCGTCAGAAGCAAGTCTACGTGCTGCTGCGTGAGCTCGCGGCCGAGAACGCATCGCAGGTGATTCTCGCCACGCACTCGGAAGTGATTCTCAACGAGGCCCTCGATCACAACCTCACGCTGTTGCTCGCCGGCCGCGCTGACGATCTGGCGGCGAAGACGGACATCAGGAACACGCTAAGGCACTACGGCGCGGAGCACTACATCCGCGCACGTCAACGAGGCTACGTGCTGTATGTGGAAGGCAGCACGGACGTAGAGATACTGAGGGCCCTGGCGAGGAAGACCGGGCATGCCGCAGAGCAGGTGTGGGACGAGCGGATCAATTCGTTCCACGTCCAAGACAACTCTCCCGATGGCGGACTCGACGCCGAGCTGGCGCGGGTCGAAGGAGGTTTCGGCGTGACGCCCCGGCCGCATTTCTTCGCCCTGCGGAGCATGGTCCCGGAGCTCCGCGGGCTCGCCCTGCTGGACAGTGACGCCGGCGAGCGCAAGGATTCCGATGACGGGGGCCTCAGGATCTCGTACTGGCGGCGCTACGAGTGCGAGAACTACATCGTGACTCCGGAAACGTTGGGGAGTTTCGCACGTGATCGGTACAGAGATGCGCTGCCTCTGTTCGGGGGGCTTGGAGAGGACATAGACCGAGTCCTGGACGCCTTGATCCTGGAACGCGTCTTCGAAGGACGCGAAGACGATTTCGCCGTGTGGAAGGCAGCGGAGCCGGCTGCCCGTCGGCTCTTGTGGCTGGCGCGGACGGAGAGACTGAAGCTCAGCGCCTTTGCGGAGGAGTACTTCCGCCGGCTGGCCGAGCGGCTCGGGCACGCGATGCTGCTACGCAAGGGAGAGCTGTATCGACTCGTGGACTTTCTGGCGGCGGACGAGATAGCCGACGAAGTCAGCGTCAAGCTGGACCTGCTGAGAGACCTCTTCGCCGCTGCGCGCCCGGAGGAGGAGACATGAGCCTTCTCGATCACCAGGGCGGCCTCGTGCCCGCGGTGCGGTTGTTGACGCCGCGTTCGATCGGCGTCGGCGTCGGCAGCGGTGTTCTCGTCGCCGTGGCGTTCGGACAGATCTACGGCGTCGCCTGGGGACTGGCGGTCCTGGACGGCCTCGCCGCGGGCGCGCTTGCGCTGGCGACATCCATCTGCCTGCGCGACGGCAGGTTCGGCAGCTTGATGGAGACAGGGCGCCCCGGCCGGCGCGACGCCGGCATCGTTCTCGCCTGCGCTATCGCGGCGCCCGCAATCTTCGTCGAGGACGCCCTTGGAATCGAGCTGCTCGACCGGGGGGCCGGGTCCGCGCTCAGCCTGCTGTTCGCGTGCACCGGGTCCGCTGCCTGGGCTTTGAGCGGCATCATGGCGACCTGGGCACCTCCCGATGGAAGCGGCGGCGCGGCCGATCCCCGCCTGCGTCGCCCGGTCCCGCCCTACGGTGGCCATGGACCGATGACGCCCCGGCGGGCGTTCAGGGCGCAGCCATACGCAATTGCGATGGCAACCGGCGTGCTCGTCGCCATCGTGCTCCGGCAGTTCCTCGACCTGGGCTGGGGCCTGGCCACTCTGAACGGGCTGGCCGCCGGCGGGCTGGCCCTGGCGCTCTCCATCGGCCGTGACCTGGTCGGCGGCTGGTTCGACGCCGCGGACAACCGAAGCCGGTCCGGCGTCCGGGGCCTCACCTGGACCGTCATGGTGGCGCCCGCGCTCCTCGTGCACCGTTACGTCGAGCTTCGTCCGGCCGACGAGGTCGCGGTCTCCCTGCTGTTCGTGCTCACCGCGGCGGCGGCCTATGTCCTCGGCCGCGTCATGGCGGCTCTGGAGCACCTCGACGGCGACATCTCCGTGCCCGTCGATCCACGACTGAACCGCGTCACGCCGCCGCCCGGCGGGGACGGTGGGCGTCGGGAGCAAGGCCGGTGAAGCCGAAGTCGCCGGCGTCGGGAGCAAGGCCGGTGACGTCGAAGCCGCCGGCGTCGGGAGCAAGGCCGGTGAAGCCGAAGCCGCCGGCGCCGGGCACGCGGACGATCTCCGGACCGGCGGAGGCGTCCTGACGCGGTGGCGTCGCGTCGCTCCGACCGGCTACAATCACGGGTTGCGCGCCGCGTCGGTCCGAATGGCGCGTACGAGGAGATCCCAGATGCGTAGACGATGCCCGATCTCGACCGGCCTGCTGGCCGCAGCGGTTGCCGTGGTCGCATTCACCGCGCCGGCCGCCGCGCAGGACGGCGACTGGACCCTGCCGCGCACCCCCGACGGCCAGCCCGACCTGCAGGGCGTGTGGGCGAACAACAACGCGACGCCGCTCGAACGGCCGCCGGAGTGGGCGGGCAAGGAGCGGCTGACCGACGAGGAGCTCGCGGAGCTGCGGGCCGCCGCCGCGCTGGCCGTGGACGACGGCGACGCCCTCTTCGGCGATCAGCTCGTCCTGGCCGCCATCGAGCGGACGAAGGCCACGTCCTACGATCCGACGACTGGCAACTACAACCAGTTCTGGATCGTCGAGCGCGACTTCAACGACCGGACGTCGCTGGTGGTCGATCCGCCCGACGGCCGCATTCCCGCCCTGACCGCCTCGGCGCGCGACCGGCAGGCGATGCTGCGGGCGCACCGGCGCGACCATCCGGCCGACTCCTACACCGACCGGCCGCTCTCGGAGCGCTGCGTGACCTACGGGGTGCCGCGGCTCGGCGCCGGCTACAACAGCTACTACCAGATCTTCCAGAGCCCCGGCCACGTGGTCGTCTACCACGAGATGAACCACGACGCGCGCGTCATCCCGATCGACGGTACGCCGCCGCTCGACGACGACGTCCGCCTGTGGCACGGCGACTCGCGCGGCTACTGGGAGGGCGACACGCTCGTGGTCGAGACCGCCAACTACTCGTCGCAGGCGACGTTCCGGGGGCTGTCGTCGGAGCACCTGCGGGTCACCGAGCGCTTCACCCGGGTCGGGCCGCGGACGCTGAACTACGAGGTCACCATCGACGATCCGACCACCTACACGCGGCCCTGGACGGTGCTGATTCCGCTGATGGGCACGACCGACGCCATCTACGAGTACGCCTGCCACGAGGGCAACATCGGCATGGACGGCATTCTCGCCGGGCACCGCGCCGAGGAGCGTGAGGCGGCCGGCGGGGCGAAGTAGCGGTTCGTGCTCCCGCCGCGATTGCGGCCGGGCGTTCCCGCGCCGGTGGCCGGGCGGCCGCCGGCCGATTCACCCGCGTTCGATTGTCCGGGCCGGTCCCGTCGATTCGGGACCGGCGGACCCGGCCCGGGGCGCATCTCCGGCGCCGCGGACGGCATAAGGCGGAGGACTCTTCATGAAAGTCTGCGTTGTCGGCGCCGGGGCCATCGGCGGCTACATGGCGGTGCGCATGGCCCGCGCGGGGCACGACGTCTCGGTCATCGCCCGCGGCCCGCACCTGGCCGCCATCCGCGCCCACGGCATGAAGCTGATCGAGGAGGAGGGCGAGTCGGTCGCCGACAACCTGACCGCAACCGACCGGATCCGCGACCTCGGCCCGCACGACGTCGTGTTTCTGGCCCTGAAGGCGCACCAGATCGCGGCGGTCGTCGACGATCTGCCGGCACTGATGGGTCCCGACACCTGCCTGGTGACGCTGCAGAACGGCATCCCGTGGTGGTACTTCCAGAAGCTGGGCGGACCCTACGCGGACCGCGTCGTCGAGACCGTCGATCCGGGCGGGGTGCTGTTCAACGCCATCGATCCCGAGCGCATCATCGGCTGCATCGCCTACCCGGCCGCCGCGATCACCGAGCCGGGGGTGATCAAGCACATCGAGGGCATCCGGTTTCCGGTGGGCGAGCTCGACGGCAGCGAGTCGGCTCGCGTGCAGCGCGTCGCCGGACTGCTCACCGAGTCCGGCTTCAAGGCGCGCGTGCTGACCGACATCCGCTCGGAGATCTGGCTCAAGCTCTGGGGCAACCTGACCTTCAATCCGATCAGCGCGCTGACCCACTCGACGCTGGTAGACATCTGCCAGTTCCCGCTGACCCGGTCGCTGGCCGCGGCGATGATGACCGAGGCGCAGACGATCGGCCAGCGCCTCGGGGCCGGCTTCCGCGTGACGATGGAGCGGCGCATCGCGGGCGCCGAGAGCGTCGGCAAGCACAAGACCTCGATGCTGCAGGACGTCGAGGTGGGCAAGCCGCTGGAGATCGACGGCATGCTGGGCGCGGTGGTCGAGCTGGCGGAGGTGACCGGCGTCGAGGTGCCCACGCTGCGGGCGCTGTACGCTTGCGTCAGCCTGCTCAGCAAGACGATCGTGGACGAGGGGATCAGAATCAAGGGAACGCCGAAGTAGCCGCCCGGTGCGGGGGCGGGTCTCGCGTGCGGCCCGCGGGCGATGCGGCGGCGGTGGACGGAAGATACGGAGACCGACATGAAAGCGCTCGACGGAGTTCGCATTCTCGACATGACCCACGTGCAGTCCGGCCCCACCTGCACGCAGTTGCTCGCTTGGTTCGGCGCCGACGTGATCAAGGTGGAGCGGCCGGGGGTGGGCGACGCCACGCGCGGGCAGTTGCGCGACATCCCCGACGTGGACAGCCTCTACTTCACGATGCTGAACCACAACAAGCGCAGCATCACCATCAACACGAAGTCCGAGACCGGCCGGGCGATCTTCACGCGCCTCATCGAGTCGTGCGACGTGCTGGCCGAGAACTTCGCGCCCGGCGCCCTCGACCGCATGGGCTTCACCTGGGAGCGCATCCAGGAGATCAACCCGCGCATCATCTACGCCTCGGTAAAGGGCTTCGGCCCCGGCCCCTACGAGGACTGCAAGGTCTACGAGAACGTGGCGCAGTGCACCGGCGGCGGCGCCAGCACCACCGGCTTCGACGACGGGCCGCCGACCGTCACCGGCGCCCAGATCGGCGACTCGGGCACCGGCCTGCACCTGGCCCTGGGCATCGTCACCGCGCTCTTCCAGCGCGAGAAGTCCGGCCGCGGCCAACGCGTCGTCTGCGCCATGCAGGACGGCGTGCTCAACCTGTGCCGGGTCAAGCTCCGCGACCAGCAGCGGCTCGCCCACGGCCCGCTCAAGGAGTATCCCCAGTACCCCAACGGCACCTTCGGCGACGCCACCCCGCGCTCGGGCAACGCCTCGGGCGGCGGCCAGCCCGGCTGGATCGTCAAGTGCAAGGGCTGGGAGGACGACCCCAACGCCTACATCTACATCATCACCCAGGCGGCCGCGTTCGCCGGCCTCGCCCGCGCCATCGGCCGCGCCGACTGGCTCGACGACCCGGAGTGGAACACCCCGGAGGCGCGCCTCCCGAAGCTCGAGCAGGTCTTCGACGCCATCGAGCAGTGGACCAAGACCAAGACCAAGTTCGAGGTGATGGAGATCCTCAACCCGCTCAACGTCCCGTGCGGCCCCGTGCTGTCGATGAAGGAACTCTCCGAGGAGCCGTCGCTGCGCGGCACCGGCACCGTCGTCGAGGTCGATCACCCCACCCGCGGCAAGTACCTCACCGTCGGCAACCCCATCAAGCTGTCGGACTCGCCGGCCGACGTCGTACGGTCGCCGCTGCTCGGCGAGCACACCGAGGAGATTCTCGGGTCGGTGCTCGGGATGAGCGCCGAGGAGATCGAGGCGGCGAAGGCGGCCAAGGCCGTCTGAGTGTCCCGGTAGACATGCCCACCGTCCGAGGATGCACTCCCCGTCGTCGCGGCACTGTGTGTACACGTTGGCGACGCGGGCGCGACGCGTCCGTGCTATTCTGGCGACAGTCTTGGGGGGAAGAGGGAATCGCCCCGGACCCCGGTAGTTTTTCAGGAGCAGCGCGCTAGGCGCTGGACGGCGAGATATGCGCACGGAACGAGTGGAGCCGACGCCGACGGAGGCGTCCGCGTCCACTTCTCAGGAGCTGTTGGAGCGGGCGCGCGAAGGGGATTCCAGGGCCCTGAACCGGTTGTTCGAACGCTATCTCCCGCGTCTCCACCGGTGGGCGCACAGACGGGTCCCGACCTGGGCGCGCGATGCGGCGGACACCGCCGACCTCGTCCAGGAGACCGTCTTTCACACCCTGCGCCGCCTCGATTCCTTCAAGCCGCAGCGCGACGGCGCACTGCTGGGCTATCTCCGGCGCTCGCTCGTGAATCGCGTCCACGACCAGTTCCGGCGCGCTTCGCGCCGCCCCCAGGTCGAGCCGCTGGCGGACGGGCTCGACGAGCGCGTCTCGAACGACGAGGAATCGCCGCTCGACGTGGTGATCGGCCACGATGACCGGCGACGTTACGAAGCGGCGTTGAAGCGCTTGCGACCGATCGACCGGCGGGCGATCGTCGCGAGCATCGAGCTCGGCTACAACTACGAGCAGCTCGCGCTCGTGCTGAACAAGCCCTCCGGTCCGGCGGCCCGACTCGCCGTCCGACGCGCGCTGCTTCGCCTCGGCGATGAGATGCGTCGTGAATGAGTGGCCGCCAGCACCTCGATTCCATTGCTGATGCCGTCGCGGCCGGCGAGGCCGTCGACTGGCACGACGTGGAGCGGGGCACGACGGAGCCCGGCGACGCTGACCTGATCCGCCAGCTCAAGATTGTCTCCGCCATCGGCGCGGCACGCAGCACCCAGGCGCCATCCGGGCCGACTTGGTGGGACCGTGCGGTGGAGACCGGTGTGGCAGTCGTGCTCGCCATCTCTGTCGCGAGGCTCGTGCCGGCGATCCTTGGAACTCCCGCCGCGTTTGCTGGGGTCGCGTGGCTCCACGTCGTCATCGTCTTCATCTTCAGCGTTGGAGGTGTGGTGCTGTTGGCGGGTGGTGGGCGTGACCGCCGGCTCCCGTTGCTGGGCGGCCTGTTCGTCACGATCGGTTCCGCATTTGCGCCAGTGTTGATGCCGTTGCCCGGAGCCGGAATCGGCGGCACGCTGACCACGGTGCTTCGTCCGCTGCTGCCAGAGTCTTTCCTGGCGCTGATGTTGTGGCGTTTCGTGCGCGAGTTTCCCACCGACACACAACGACCGCGTGTGCGCCGGGTTGCCAGCTTTTTCGTTAGTGTCTCTTTCGGTGCCGGCGTCGTGGCGTTCGTTGTCAACGCCATCGGGTGGTTCGGGGATTCGACGATCCCGCTGTGGTTGATGACGTTCTTCGAGTTCCTGGACCGCGACCATCCGGAACGGGCCTACTGGCCGCTGCTGTTTGGCGTCGCGGCTCCCGCCATTCCGTTTCTCTTGTGGAAGACCCGTCTCGATTCATTCGATGACCGCCGTCGTGCAATGCTCTTCGTTGGCGCGCTGGCGGTTGGCCTGACGCCGTTCGTGCTTGCGGTGGTCGCCACGCCGTTCGTGCCGGCGCTTCAGGATCCGTCGGTTCAGCCACGTGTCGGCGTCGTTCTCTACACGGCGCTTGCGACGATCGTGCCGATTACCGTCTACTCCGTCGTGGTGGATCGCGTGATGGATTTGCAGTTGCTCGTCCGCGTCACGCTGCGATACGCCCTGGCTCGGTACGCGGTCTGGGCAGTCAGCCTCGTGCCGCTCTTCTACGTGGGGCTCGACATCCACGCAAACCAGCAGTTGACAATCGCGGAGTATCTTGAGCGCTCTCGACCCGTCCGACCCATCGCGCTATCCACGCTGGGCCTTGTCGCCCTGGCACTTCGGCAACATCTGGTTCGAGCCGTCGATAGCTGGTTTCTTCTCGATCCAGCAGACCAGACACGAATCCTAGCGCGGCTTGAGCGAGGATACCGAGCGGCGGATAGCTTGTGTGGCGTGACGACTGCACTCGCCGAGGAGCTCAGACGGGGGCTGCACGCCACATCGGTGACAGTCTTGTTGTTGAATGACGACGGAACAGAGTTGGTGCCGATCACCGGGAACACGGCCCCGCTCCGGTGCAATTCGGCTTTGCTTGAGATTCTTGGTTCAACCCGGGGTGACGTACGGCTCGATTCCCAGACGCTGGAATCGATTGCGCGTTTGCTGCCGCCATCGGATCGGGAGTGGCTGGACCACGCTGACGTCCACCTTCTTTCGCCGCTGATTTCGGTCACCGGGATGCTCTTGGGGGTGGTGGCGATAGGCGAGGCGCGGACCGGACTGCCGTACTCGACCACCCAGTTTGCGCTGGTGACGGCGGCCGGTGGGCAGGCGGCCATGCAGATCGAGAATCGGCGACTTCGCAGTCGCGACGCAGACGAATCTCGTTCTCGCCCAGGCCCAAGCTCGCAGGGGTTCGACTGGGGAATGTCCCGGAGGCTGTTGAACTTGCGGTGAAGCGGGTGGCGACTCCTCGC
>WTGR01000205.1 GCA_011523485.1 Acidobacteriota bacterium | reverse complement strand
GGTACGACACGGCCAGCTTCCCGCCGAGGGCGGCGGCCGCCTGCACGACGACGTCGTCGCGCGCCGGGACCACCTCGCGCCAATTCTCGAAGCCGGGGTCCGCCGGGTCGGCCAACACCACCCGCTTGTTGGGCGCGTCCAGGTTGGTGACGATGAACAGCTCCCCGCCGGCGAAATCGGCCCACGATTCCGAGACCCCGTCGGCGATGGCGGTCACGAACGGCGTGTCGCGTTCGAGGTCCTTGACGTGGATCGCGGTCGGCCCCGACGAACCTTCGATGACGTGCACCACCATCCAGCGCCCGTCGTCCGAGATCACCGTGACCGGGATCTGGTAGCGCTCGTATCCCTCGCCGAATAGCCGCACGTCGTCGGCCATCGGCGTGCCGAAGGCGTGAAACATCACGCGCGGCGTCACGTCGCCGTAACGCTCGTAGTACAGACCGCCGCCGTCGGCGGCCAGCGTCACCTGGCCGTAGCGGGCCGGCGGCAGCACGTCCGCCATATCCTCGCCCGTGTCCACGTCGCGGATCCGGATCGAGACCTCGTCGACGCCCCCTTCACGGACGGCGTAGGCCACCCGCGTCCCGTCGTCGGAAATGTCGCGCAGCTCGACGCTGGTCGTGTCGTCGGGGCTCATCGGATGCGGGTCGATCAGCACCTGCTCCTCGCCATCGAGCCCCTCGCGCACGTACAGGACGGCCAGGTTCTGGTCGGCGCGCCGCTTGCTGTAGAAGTAGCGCCCGCCACGCTCGTTCGGCAGCCCGATCGCGTCGCGCTCGAGCACCGACGCGGCCACCGCCCGCAGCTCCTCGCGACCGGGCAGCGCGTTCAGCACCGTATCCGTGTGGACGTTCTGCGCGTCGATCCAGGCCCGCGTCTCGGGCGCCTCCTGGTCCTCGAGCCATCGATAGGGGTCGGGCACCTCCACGCCGTGCAGCGTGTCGACGACTTCCCGGACCTCCGTGGGCGGGGGCGGCGGCACGTCGATTCCCGGCTCCTCGGCGGCGCACGCCGCCATCAGCGCCGCACCGGCGATCCAAGCGATTCGTCGCGATCCGGCCATGTTTCTCCTCCCGAGCGTCGAAGCGTCCAGCCTAGCGCATTTTGGCCGGCACGAGGCCTTGGACTGATAGGATCGGAGTTGGCGGTCGGACATGGCAACCACTGAGCGCGTCACCATCACCCTTCCAGAAACGGTCGTTCGCGAGATTGACCGACAAGGAAGAAACCGAAGTCGTTTCGTGCAGGAAGCTGTGCAGCGTGAACTCGAACGCCGACGCCACGACGTATTTCGCACCTCTATCGAGAACCCGCATGCCGAAGGTACCGAGCTCGCGGAGGCCGGGTTCGACGACTGGGCGTCTTCCCTTCCGCCGGAGGACGCCAGCGATCTGGTCGATTCGTCGGCCGGCAGACCGGTCCGTTGGGTCCAGGGCCGCGGCTGGACAAAAAGTGGAACGTGACGTTTGATCGCGGCACCGTCGTGCTGCTCAGCCTGGATCCCACGACCGGCCACGAACAACGTGGAACGCGTCCGTGCATCACCGTGAGCGACCCTGAGGTTGTCGCCGATCAACGCTTCCCGCTGATGGGCATCGTGCCGGTGACCGGCACATCGGGTAGCGGAGCCTTGTACCCGACGCTGCAACCCGGGCCGAGCGGACTCGCCAGAACGTCCTACGCGCTCGTCGACCATGTGCGGTCAGTGGACAAGCGTCGCGTGCGCCGAGTATTCGGCCGGATTCGCGGACACGAGATGCGGGCAGTCGACGAGGCGCTCAGGCTGTTTCTCGGTCTTGGCTCTAGTCCGTACGTACGCGAGCGTCGTGGCGGGGACTCCTCGCGCCGGTAATCGCCGTCCTGCGGTAGACTGCTGTCCGCAAGATTCCAACGAGCGAAACCGTCCGACATTCGACCGGTACCCCAAGAACCCGGAGCGACAGCGAGGGGAAGCGTCATGGAGAGCTCGCAGCACTACACCCGGCGTGAATGGCTGACCACCGTAGGCGCGGCGACCGGCGCCGTGGCGCTCGCGCCGCATCTGCCGCTCGAGGCGGCCGAAGCCAAGCCGATGCGCGGCGCGTTCATGATCATGAGCACGCCGTACACCGACGCGAACGAGGTGGACTACGAGGACCTGGCCAACCAGGTCGACTTCCTCGACCGCTGCGGCATCCACGGGCTGGTCTGGCCGC
>WTGR01000250.1 GCA_011523485.1 Acidobacteriota bacterium | reverse complement strand
CGCGCACCGCGTCGTCGATGCGCAAGATCAACCAGCAGCTCGCCGGCGCCGACGCGAGCGGCACCGTGGCCATGCTGGAGAAGATGAAGCACAAGGTCCAGGAGGAGGAATCGCTGGCCGAGGCCTACGACCAGCTCGCCGACGTCGGCGGCACGATCGAGGAGGACATCGACAAGGCCCTGTCGGCGCCCTCGCCCAGCTCCGGGGCGGACGCGCTGGCGGAATTGAAGAAGAAGATGGGCATGGCGACGGCGTAAACAGTCAGAGCGAGCTGGAGAACGGGTGGCCGAGGTCGCGCATGACCGCTTCGGCCGCGCGGACGCCGTGGTACTGGGCCTCCTCGAAGAGCGAGAGTCCGCTCATGTCGGAGTGCGCGAAGCGGATCGGGCCGCGGGGCGCCGCTGCCTCCCGGCGCGCGGCGCCCCACGCGAAGCCGGGGACGGGACGTATCATCGCGTGGCCCCATAACATCACGTCGGCGTGCGTCACCGTCGACTCGATGCCGGGGTGGGCCTGCCCGAGGTCGGCGAGGATCAGCGACACCCAGTCGCGCCACTCCCGCTCCAGCATCCACGCCCGGGCCGTCGCGGGGTTCGCCGCCGCGAGGGGCAGATAGTAGGTGAGCACGCTGCGTCCGGTCGTCATCCGCAGGTCCTGGTGGGTCGCGACCACGTAGCCCAGCGACGGGCTGTCGTAGAGCACGTTGTCCCAGGCCGCACCCTCCGGCAGGCGATCCACCGTCAGGTTCGCGACCATCCACGGACTGTAGGTGAACGCCTCGCTGCCGGCCGGCGGGTATCCGTCGATGACGCGGGGCGCGGTGAAACGCGGAAGCGCGTAGATGCACCGGCGTGCCCGGAACCGCACGGTCGTCTCGTCGCGAGTGTCCAGCACGTCGATGTCGACGCCGGCCGTTCCGGAGCCCGCCGCCGCCACTCCGGTCTGCGAGCCGCCGACCGCTGCGCCCGCGCGCGGTACTCCCCCGATCGGCTGTACCCGGTAGACCAGCATGCCGGTGCGGATGCGGCCCTCGATGCGGTCCAGCAGGTGCCGGACGATGCGGCCGTTGCCCTCGGGCCAGGTCAGGTACTCGACGTCGGCGGGGCGCGAGCAGAAATAGTGCCACCCCGCCCAGGCCGACGTGGTGTCGAGCGTGCAGCCGTAGTCGTCGCGGCAGCAGTAGTCGACGTACCAGCGGAGCCGGGGCGAGTCCCAGCCGGCGCGGTCGAAGTACTCGCGCATCGAGATGCGGTCCAGCGCCAGGATCTGCGGATCGGTCGTCGCGGCGGCGACCGGCAGCGCGAACGCCCTGCGGCCCTGCGAATCCCGATAGTCGCGGTACCGCCGCACCTGCGCCTCGAACGCCGCGAGGGCCTCCCCGGCGCCGCCTGTGGCCTCGCCGTCCGCTTCGACGATGCCGCGTGCCGACAGCCCCTCGCGCCACCGGCCGTCGATGAAGACACGCTCCTGCGGGGCGTGGCACAGATGCCGCGGGTCGTAGATCGGCTCGCCGTCCGGCCCGCTATCCCGGACCAGCCCCATCTCCGCGACCAGCTCGCGCACCGCGGTCGATTCGGCGGTCGGCACGGGCAGGTAGTGGGCGCCCCACGGGTAGGCCGAGACGGCGTTCTCGCCCCATCGCGCGTTGCCGCCCGGCTCCGGCTCGAGCTCCAGCACCACGAAGTCGCGAAAGCCGCTCCCGGCCAGCTTCCAGCCGGCCGACAGTCCGGCGATGCCGGCGCCCACGATGGCGACCGGCACGTCGCGGATCAGTCCCGGCTCGGGAAACGTGCCGTTCCGCAGCCGATGGCCGACGCGGTGCGACGCGCCGACGATGCGTCCCGTGATGCGGCCGGCGTCGAGCGCCCGGTTCCCGGGGGACGGCGGCCGCGGCGCACAGCCCAACGCCAGCGCCGCCGCGGCGCCGGGCCCGATCCGCAGCAGATCCCGTCGCGTGAGGCGGGGAAGCGCGCCGCGCGCGGATTCGGGCGGCGCCTTCATCGCCGCGCGTCCCCGCGCGTACCGCTCCCGCCGCGCGCGTACCGCTCCCACCCGGCCGCGTGGTACTGCACCAGGATCTGGTTGTTCAGTTGGTTCACTTCCACCGGTACCGCGTCCATGTCGGCCGG
Organism: Acidobacteriota bacterium; assembly: GCA_011523485.1. The sequence continues at coordinate 6,927 of WTGR01000250.1, read as the reverse complement.
GAAGGTGAACAGCGTTTCCGCGATCCCCGGTGTGAGGAACCGCAACCCCGGCGGGAACGCGCCCCGCTCCGGCAGCGGCTCGTGCGACGCGAGCACGTAGCCCCATTCGCCGAAGGTCGGCACCGGGGCGTGGTACGGGACGGCGCGCAGCCCGGCGGCGCGAACGGTCTCGACGATGCACCAGAACGCCTGCCGGGACACCAGCGGCGAGGTGCTCTGGAGCGCGGCCGCGCCGCCCGGGTTCAGGCGCTCCCGGAGCCGCCGATAGAAGGTGGTCGTGTAGAGCTTCCCCAACGAGTAGGTGCGCGGATCCGGGAAGTCGACCACGATGAGGTCGTAGCGGCTCGCATCCGACTCGACCCACACGAACGCATCGGCATTGATCACGTCGACCCGGGGCGACCGCAGCGCGTAGTCGTTGAGCGCGGCGAACGCCTCGTGGTCTCGGAAGATCTCCGTCATCAGCGGGTCGAGATCGACCAGCGTGACCGCCTCGACGCGGTCGTCCTTCAGGATCTCGCGGACCGCCATCCCGTCGCCGCCGCCCAGCACCAGCACCCGGCGCGGGTCGCGGACCGAGGCCAGCCCCGGATGCACGAGCGCCTCGTGGTAGCGGTACTCGTCCAGGGACGAGAACTGCAGGTTGCCGTCCAGGAAGAGCTGCACGCCGCCGTCTCCTCGGGTCAGCACGATGCGCTGGTAGGGCGACGTGCGCGACAGGACGACCGGGTCGTCGTAGAGCCGCCGCTCCGACCAGTCCACCAGATCGTCGGAGAACACCGCGCCGAGCACCAGCACCCCGAGCGCGGCGTAGGCCTGCGCGGTGAGCCGCGGCCGGCCGTGCTGCCGGCGGAAGACGTGGCAGGTCCAGACCGCGACGAGGACGTTGAGGCCCCCGAAGACGAACGACGAGCGCATCAGGCCGACCTGCGGCACGAGCCACAACGGAAACAGCAGCGACGCGGCCAGCGCCCCCAGGTAGTCGAGGGACAGCACCCGCGAGACCAGGTCGTGCAGCGGGAACTCGTCCTTCAGGATACGGATCAGGAACGGGATCTCCAGGCCCACCAGCACGCCGGTGGCGGTGACCCACGCGTAGAGCACGACGCGGAACACGGCGACCTCGCCGAACGCGAAGAACAGGACCGGCGACGACAGGCCGCCCACGAGGCCGACCAGGATCTCGATCTCGATGAAGCGGGTAATCAGATCCCGCTGGAAGTAGCGCGACAGGTACGATCCCACCCCCATCGAGAACAGATAGACGCCGATGACCGTCGAGAACTGCGTGACGCTGTCGCCCAGCAGGTAGCTGGCGATCGTGCCGGCCAGCAACTCGTAGATCAGCCCGCAGGTGGCGATGGTGAAGACGGCAACCAGCAGGACCCTGGTGGGCGCCCCTGCGTAATCGGTCGACTCGGCGGGCTGTTCGTTCATGGTGCCGCGACCGCGCCGCGGCGCAGGGATACGGGTCGGCTCGTCCTGGTTACGGGGTCGAGGGAGGATCCGACGAGCCGAGGACCCGCGTCGGGTGGCGAACCGGGGATCGGACGCTGTCGGCGGAGACCCTTCACACGTATCCCCACGAGGGCCGCGGCGTCAGGAGCGAGAGCGTTTTCCGGATCCTGTAGTAAAGGGTGGCGGCGCAAGCCTCCGGCGCGTGCCGGCGTCCGAAACCACGAGGCGGGACCGCGACCGCGATCGGCCGCGGTCCCCTTGTTCCCCGGCAGTCCGGGCTCGGACTGCTAGAGCCCCTCGGCGTTCTTCATCAGGTTGCCGTGGGTCTCGGCGACCTCGAGTCCGCCTTCGCCTTCCTGCCAACCGGTGCGGCCGTCGCCGTTGGCGTCCACGCCGGAGAGAAGCGCCTGGGCCAGCGTGTTCAGCTCCGCCACGAGGCCGGCGGCCTCGTCGGCCGACGTCGCCATCGCAATCTTCTCGGCCAGCATGACGATCTCGTCGGCCCGCGCGACCGTGTTCTGCGCCGAGGTGGCCACGTGCTCGGCGTGCGTCTTCACCGCGCCGGAGGCGTCGCCCGAGTTGGCGGCGGCCATGATGTGCTTGGCGGCGCCCTCCGCGGCCTGCTTGACGCCGTAGCCGTTGCCCGGGCCGTTCTCGATCTGCGTCGGGTCGACGGCGTGCAGCACGTGCGCGGTGTGCCGCTTGATCGAGTCGAGGTTGCTCGGGTCGGACGCCGCGAGCGAGGCGTGCCGGGCCGCAATCTGCGCCTCGGCGATCGCCGCCGGCAGCAGGCCGGCCATCTCCGGCGTGTCGCGCCACTGGTCCATCACGTGGCCGATGTGGTTGTGCGCCTGCGCGGCGGCGCCCTGCACGCCGGCGAAGAGCGCGACGATAGCAAAGACGAGAACGAGGCCGATGCCGGTTGCGCGTGTCATGTCAATCCTCCTCGGGAATCCGGCGGCGGCCCCGGATCGTGAAGCCGCCGGGTGAACGATCGCCTTCCTAATATACCGTGGCCGGGACGGGGAACGAGAACCGCGCGGCCGCCTTCCGCGGGCGCGGCGCGCACCGCAGGGCTTTCCGATATGCTTGAAGAACGCGCCCGCGCACCGGTAGTCCGATGATCGATTCCCGCAGAAAGTCTTCGCTGATCCTGGTGGTCGCCGCCGCCCTGGCCTCTACCGCCTCCGATTGCGAGCAGTCGCCGCGAGGGGTGGAGCCCTCATCCCTCGCCACCATCGAGGTGCGCCTCGAGAGCGAGCCGGCCGCCGCGCCGGCGGCCGAGCAGCAGGCGGCGTTCGAAGGCTGCCTGACCCGGATGGAAGAGAGCAACAACGTCAGGCCCAGTTGGCGCAACTACGCTCCCACGGTGCTGAACGAGACGGCGCCGAACCACTTCGAGGCCCAGTTCTTCGACGTCCCGGTGAACATCGTCCACACGATGACGGTGCACGACCGCAACCAGTGCCGCCGCGACCCGCGCCGGGACGGCCGGGTCACGACGGGCGTCTGGGTCAACGGAACGCGTGTCGAGCGCGTCATCCAGCAGACGAACGCACTCCAGTTCGCCGTCGACGAGGAAGGCGTCGTCGAGTCGCCGCCAATCGAATAGGCGCAATCCCATGCGTGACGCGTGCCGCTCCCTGGTCCGCCTCGTGACGGTCGCCGCAACGATCCTCGTTGCCGCGCCCCTCTCCCACGCACAGCGGTCCGACCCCGACGTGCTGCGCGCGATCCGGGAAGAGGGATTCCGGCGGTCCGAAGCGCTGGAGATCGTCAGTTGGCTCAGCGACGTCTACGGCCCCCGCGTGACCGGGACGCCGGCGATCGAGGCGGCCGCGGAGTGGGCCGCGGACCGCATGCGCTCGTGGGGGCTGCGCGTCTCCGAGGAGCGGTTCGCGTACGGGCGCGGCTGGTCGCTCGAACGCTTCCACGCGCACATGATCGAGCCGCAGGTGATGCCGATCATCGGCTACCCGCGCGCCTGGACGCCGGGCACGTCGGGCACCGTCTCGGCCGAGGTGGTGCGGGTCGACGTCACCTCGCGCGCCGCCCTCGAACGCCATCGCGGCCGACTGCGGGGAAAGATCGTGCTGGCGCAGGAACCGCGCGAGGTCGGGTTGCTCGACGGCGACCTGGTGTTGCGGATGGACGACCGCCTGCTGGCGGAAGCGTCGCGCCCGGCCCGCGGGCGGTCGCGGCAGGCGAGCAGCGGCGGCAGCGGGCCGCAGCTCCAGAACCACGTGCAGGCGTTCTTTCTGGAGGAGGGCGTCGTCGCGGTGCTCGACCGGGGCAGCGACCTCTCGCGGGTGGGCGGCGCGCCGCTGGGCAGCGACCTGGTCTGGCCCACGCAACGCCCGGACGGCGGCACGTTGTTCGTCGGACCGGGCGGGTCGCGGGCGACGGGAGCGCGCGAGGTGGTTCCCGCCGTGACCATCGCGGTCGAGCACTACAACCGCATGATCCGCATCCTCGAGAAGGGGCTGCCCGTCACCGTCGAGATCGACATCCGGACCCGCTTCCACGACGAGCTGCGGCCGAACGGCTTCAACCTGCTGGCCGATCTGCCGGGGACCGACCTCGCCGACGAGGTGGTCATCCTCGGCGCGCACTTCGACTCGACGCACGCGTCCCCCGGGGCCACCGACAACGCCGCCGGGGTGGCCGCGATGATGGAGGCGGCCCGCATCCTCCAGACCGTGGACGCCCGCCCGCGGCGCACGATTCGGGTCGCGCTGTGGGGCGGCGAGGAAGAGGGACTGCTCGGCTCGCGGGAATACGTCCGGCGTCACTACGCCGATCCGCGGACGACGGTGCGCCGGCCGGATCACGCGAAGGTGTCCGCCTACTACAACCTGGACAACGGCGCCGGGCGCATCCGCGGCATCTGGCTGCAGGGCAACACGGCCGCGGCCCCCCTGTTCCAGGACTGGATGCGCGACCTCGGCGATCTCGGCGTCACCACCATCGGCCGGCGGTCGACGCGCGGCACCGACCACCTTCCGTTCGACGTGGTGGGGATTCCGGGATTCCAGTTCATCCAGGATCGGCTGGAGTACAACTCCCGGACGCATCATTCCAACATGGACTTCTACGACCGCGTGCAGCGCGACGACCTGCTCCAGATGGCGGTCGTCTCGGCGGTCTTCGCCTACCGAACGGCCATGCTCGACGAGCGGCTGCCGCGCAAGCCGCTGCCCGCCAACCGGCGCCGCGCGCAATAGTCGGCGGCACACGCCGGACGACGCGGCGAGGCGCCCCCCGCCCGCAAGGGGTAGACTCACGCGAAACGGTCCGGATGGGGAGGATGCATCGATGAGCAGACGGCATGTACAGGTGCTCTCGCTGGCAGCCGCGCTGGCGTTCGCCGGTTGCGGCGGCGGAACCGGAAGCGAGTCGGCGGCGGGGGCGGAGGGTGAAGCGGCGACCGGCGGCAACGCCCTGCCGATCCTGGCTCTGGACGACGTCAAGCCGAGCCAGAGCGGGCTGGTGTGGCAGGAGGTCGCGAACACGCAGATCGAGGTCACCTACGACCGGCCGGTCGCGCGCGGCCGTGATCTGTTCGGCGGCATCGTGCCGTTCGGGGAGATCTGGAACCCCGGCGCCAACGACGCCACCGCCATCTCGTTCAGCCGCGACGTCACCATCAACGGCAATGCGCTGCCGGCCGGCAGCTACAGCCTGTGGGCGATCCCGGACCCCAACCGCTGGACCATCATCTTCAACCGGCAGGCGGACGTCTACCACACGCCCTACCCCGGCGAGGAGGACGACGCGCTGCGGTTCATGGCGTCGCCGCGCCGCGGGGCGCACATGGAGACGCTGGCCTTCTACTTCGCGGCGGTGGAGAAGAAGGACGCGGAGCTGCGGCTGCACTGGGGCGAGACCTACGTCCCCTTCAGCATCACGGTGCCATAGCGATGGGAAGTCCTGGCGTCGTCGACCGGCGCAGATTCCTCCGGTCCGGCGCGCTGGCGGGCGCGGCGCTGGCGGCCGGCTCCTCCGGCTGCGGGTCCGCGCTCGATCCCGGCGCCGCCGTGCGGGCCGCGCCCGGGGCGCAAGCGGGAACCGCGCCGGGGCAGACGAGCGCTTCCGGGCCCGGAGCACCGCCGGAGCCGTTCGATCTCGCGGAGGTCTCGATCGGGGATCTGGCGGCGTCGATGGCGTCCGGCGAGCGGACGGCGCGGTCCGTCACCCAGGCGTACCTGGCGCGCATCGCGCAGATCGACCGGCAGGGACCGACCCTGCGGAGCGTGATCGAGACCAACCCGGACGCGCTCGACATCGCGGCCGGCCTCGACCGGGAACGCGCGGAAGGCCGCGTGCGTTCGCCGCTCCATGGCGTGCCCGTTCTGGTCAAGGACAACATCGACACCGCCGACCGCATGACGACCACCGCGGGGTCGCTGGCGCTCGCCGGGTCCATCCCGCCCGAGGACTCCCACGTCGCCGAGCGGCTGCGGGAGGCCGGCGTCGTCCTGCTCGGCAAGGCCAACCTGAGCGAGTGGGCCAACTTCCGGTCGACCCGCTCGTCGAGCGGCTGGAGCGCCCGCGGCGGACAGTGCCGCAATCCGTACGCCCTCGACCGCAACCCGTGCGGATCGAGCTCCGGCTCCGGCGCCGCCGTATCGGCCAACCTGGCGGCGGCGGCCATCGGCACCGAGACCGACGGCTCGATCGTCTGCCCGTCGACGGCCAACGGCATCGTCGGCATCAAGCCGACCGTCGGCCTCGTCAGCCGCGCCGGCATCGTGCCGATCTCGGAGACCCAGGACACCGCGGGCCCGATGGCGCGCTCCGTCCGCGACGCGGCGCTGCTGCTCGGGGCCATCGCCGGTCCCGACCCGCGCGATCCCGCCACCGCGGCCGGCGAGACGCGGGGCCTCGACGACTACACGCCCTTCCTCGACGTCGACGGACTGCGCGGCGCCCGCATCGGTGTCCAGCGCAGCGTCTTCGGCTTCCACGAGGCGGTCGACCGGCTCATGGGGGAAGCCATCGCCGTGCTGCGCGACCGCGGCGCGGTCATCGTCGATCCGATCGACCTGGCGGCGAGCGGGGCGTTGCGGCGGGCCGAGACCGAGGTGCTCTTCTACGAGTTCAAGGCGGGCCTGAACGCCTACCTGCAGAACCTCCGGAACCCGCCGATCCGCTCGCTGGCGGATCTCATCGCCTTCAACGAGCGGCACGCCGACGAGGAGCTCGCGTACTTCGGGCAGGAACGGCTGATCGCGGCGCAGAGCAAGGGGCCGTTGTCGTCGATGGAGTACCGGCGGGCGCACGCCGCGGCGCGCCGCCTCTCGCGCGCGGCGGGGATCGACCGCGTCATGGACGGCGGCAACCTCGACGCGATGCTCGCCCCCACCGGCGGGCCGGCCTGGGTCACCGACCTCGTCAACGGCGACCACTTCGGCGGCAGCAGCTCGCAGTTCGCGGCCGTGGCCGGCTACCCCAACGTCACCGTACCGG
>WTGR01000213.1 GCA_011523485.1 Acidobacteriota bacterium | reverse complement strand
GCACGGCGATGTATAGCTGCGGCCTCCTTCCGTCGACATGAGCCTCGGACTGACGCCCGCCGGACACCTGCGCTGGACGCCTCGCGACGGCGCCCCCGTCCCGCCCGCCCTCGCGCCCCTGCAAACCGCCTTCGACGCCGACTGGCGCGAGGCGCTCTTCACGCTGGCCGCGGACCGGGTCGACACGCACGAAGCGCCCGACGCGCGTTTCTGGCAGCGGATCGCCGAACGCCACCTGACCGCCCTGTGCCACCTGCCGGAGCACGAGCCGCGCGTCGAGGTCGAGCCCCCGACGGCGGCCGACTGCGTCGGCTGGCTCCTGTCCGCCCCGCCGATGCACGGCGGCGAGTATCTCTCCGAGGACAGCGTGCAGGAGGTCTGGAGCCACCTGGACGCCTGGGTGCGCGAAACCGTCCAGGGCACGGCCGGCGGCCTGCCGGCGTTTCTCCGCGCCCGGGCCCCGAGCTGGCACCAGGTGGGCCGGGTCTGCTTCCACCTGGCCGAGAACCGGAACGATCCGGAGCGGCCGTTCGCGTTCATGGCCACCTACGCGTCGGGATTCGGCGCGGGCGGACGGGTGAGGCACCTGCCGCTCCGCCGGGCGCTGCAGCAGTACGCCGGGGCGAAGAACCGCGCCGCGCTCATCTCCCTGCTCTCGCCGATCCAGCAGGCCGCCGAGACGTGCGACTGGGTGCGGGAGCTGGTCGACTCGGGCGACGTCTACCAGCCGCTGGGCTGGACGCCGGATCGCGCCTACCGGCTGCTGCGCAGCGTGCCGGAGCTGGAGTCGAGCGGCCTGTCCGTGCGCCTGCCCAACTGGTGGCGCAAGCGGCCCCGCCCGCGGGTCAGCGTCACCATCGGCGACACCGCGCCGTCGATGGTGGGCGCCGACGCGATGGTGGACTTCGACGTGGGCGTAGCGCTGGGCGGCGAGCCGCTGTCTCGCGCCGAGCTGGAGACGCTGCTCGCCGGCGACGGCGAGCTGGTGCTGCTGAAGGGCCAGTGGGTCGAGGTGGACCGCGACCGGCTGCGCGAGGCGATCGAGCACTGGGAGGCGGTGCGCGAGCTGGCCGGGGACGACGGCATCTCGTTCGTCGAGGGGATGCGCCTGCTCGCCGGCGCGTCGGCCGATCTCCGCCACGAGGATCGGACGGAGGCCGAACGCCCGTGGGTGCACGTCGACGCCGGCGACGGGATGCGCGAACTCCTGGCCGGGATGCGGCAGCCGGATGCGCTCGATCCGGCGGCGCTCGGCGGCGCCCTGCGGGCCACGCTGCGGCCGTACCAGCGCGACGGCGTGGCGTGGCTCCGCCTGCTGACGACGCTGGGCCTGGGCGCCTGCCTGGCCGACGATATGGGCCTGGGCAAGACCATCCAGGTGCTGGCGCTGCTGCTGTGCGACCGCGCCGCCGATGCGCCGCCGCCGGCGCCGTCGCTGCTCGTCATCCCCGCCTCCCTGCTCGGAAACTGGCGCCGCGAGGCCGAGCGATTCGCCCCGTCGCTGGCGCTGCGGTTCCTCCACCCGGCGGAGACGGACCGGGAAACGCTGGCGGACATCGCAGCCGCGCCGGCGCGCCGCCTGGCCGACGTCGATCTGGCGGTGACGACCTACGCGATGCTGCAGCGGCAGCCCTGGCTCGCCGACGTGCAGTGGCGGCTGGTGATTCTGGACGAGGCGCAGGCCGTCAAGAACCCCGACACCCGCCAGAGCCGCGCGGTGCGCAAGCTGCCGGCCGGGGCTCGTATCGCCCTGACCGGCACGCCGGTCGAGAACCGCCTGGGAGACCTGTGGGCGCTGTTCGACTTCCTGAACCCCGGGCTGCTCGGCTCGCGCGACGTGTTCAACCGCTTCGTCAAGGAGCTGCAACGGCGCGACGAGCAGCCGTTCGCGCCGCTCCGCCGCCTGGTCGCCCCCTACATCCTGCGGCGCCTCAAGACGGACCGCCGCATCATCGCCGACCTGCCGGACAAGACCGAGACGACGCGCGACTGCCACCTGACCCGCAAGCAGGTCGCCCTCTACCAGCGCATCGTGCGCGCCATGCAGGACGAGCTGGAAGCGACCGAGGGCATCAAGCGGCGCGGCGTGGTGCTGCGGTCGCTCATGCGGCTGAAGCAGACCTGCAACCACCCCAGCCAGCTCGCCGGCGACGGCGACTACCGGCCCGGCGACAGCGGCAAGTTCGCGCGCCTGGCCGA
>WTGR01000755.1 GCA_011523485.1 Acidobacteriota bacterium | reverse complement strand
CGAAGGCGGGTACGACGCCAGGGCGCTCGGATACAGCATCTACACGCAGGGAGAGAACTGGGACGATCTCAAGGAAATGGCGAGAGACGCCGTGCTCTGCCACTTCGATGAGGACGGGGCGCCGCGCGTGATCCGCCTGCACCTGGTCCGGGACGAGGCCATCGCGGTATGAAGCTGCCCCGCGACCTCTCGGGCACCGAGGTCGCCCGGCGGCTCGCCCGTCACTACGGCTACCGCGTAACTCGGGCCGGGGCAGCCACATGACCGTGACGCTGACGGCAGGGGGCGAGCAGCATCAAGTGACCGTACCGCGGCATCGCGACGTGCGAATCGGCACGCTGGACGCGATCATCGCCGACGTGGCGGCGTTCCTCGGCCTGCCCAAACAGGCAGTACGGGACACCCTCTTCAGTTGATGCGATGGCTGCCGAACTCAAGCCGTATCGGGCGTACAAGGACTCCGGTGTGGAGTGGCTGGGAGCGGTGCCGGCGCACTGGGAGGTACGGCACCTCGGTCGCTTCGGCAGGCTCTTCAAGGGAGGCGGTGGCACCAAGGAGGACGCGCGCGAGTCCGGCGTTCCATGCGTGCGCTACGGCGACCTGTACACGCAGCATCAGTTCTTCATCACCGCGACCCGGGCGTGCGTCGCGCCCGAGCTGGCCAACACGGTCTACACGCCGATCCGGTACGCAGACGTGCTGTTCGCCGGGTCAGGCGAGACGATCGACGAGATCGGCAAGTCCGCGGCCAACTTGATCCCCGCCCCGGCATGTTGCGGCGGAGACGTCATCATCTTCCGGCCGAGCATCGATGCCAACGCCCGTTTCCTCGGTTACGCGATGGACTGCACTGCCACTGCTCGTCAGAAGGCGCGCATCGGCCGCGGATTCACAGTCGTGCACATCTATTCGAGCGATCTCAAGTATGTGACCGTTGCGATCCCATCTCTGCCGGAGCAAGCCGCCATCGTCCGCTTCCTCGACCACGCCGACCGACGCATCCGGCGCTACATCGGCGCCAAGGAGAAGCTGATAGCGCTGTTGGAGGAACAGAGGCAGACTATCATCTTCGAGGCGGCGACGGGGCGGATCGACGTCCGAACCGGGCAGCCGTACCCCGGCTACGAGGATACCGGTGTCGAGTGGTTGGGGGCCGTGCCAGCACATTGGGAAGTGATGCGCGTCAAGCAAGTCTCCCGTGTATTGAGAGGCGCGTTCACGCACAGGCCGCGTAACGATCCGTCTCTCTACGATGGCCCGTACCCGTTTATTCAGACGGGTGAAGTAGCCGGCGCGGACAAGAGGATATCGAGCTATCGGCAAACCTTGAATGACAGAGGGCTCGCAGTTAGCCGGATGTTCCCCGCCGGGACATTGGTCATGGCTATCGCCGCGAACATTGGCGATGTTGCCGTTCTCGACTTTGAAGCCTGCTTCCCGGACAGTGTCGTCGGCTTTGTTCCTGGAGAGACAATCGAGCGCGACTTTCTGTACTATGTGTTTCGATCCATGAGACCCGAGCTGTTGCGCGAAGCACCCGTCAACACACAGGGGAACCTCAATGTCGATCGGGTCGGCTCTCGGAGGATTCCTATTCCTCCGTACGATGAACAAAGGTCGGTAGTGAGAACGATAGAGACGAACACGGCCAGGCTGAACGCCGCAATTCGGCGGCTCGATCGCGAGCTCGACTTTCTCCGGGAATTGCGTACGCGCTTAGTTGCCGACGTTATCACGGGCCAACTCGACGTTCGTGAGGTGGCGGCTGGGCTGCCGGACATCGATCCCCTCGCTACGGACAATAGTCTGGACAGTGGGAACGCGACGGGCGACGGGTCGAATTCCGAGGGCGAGGTCGCCGCGCCCGAGCGCGACGATTTCCGGAACCTCGGGCGCGGTGAGCGGGACGAGCCCGAGGAACAGGAGGCGCACCCGTGAGCGGACGGCGCGCGCAGACGACGCTGCGGCCCTCCGTGCTGCGTTGGGCACGCGAACGCGCCGGGCTTGGGATGGAGACGGTCGCCGCCAAGGTCGGAGTCAGACCGGCTCGGGTCGTGGAGTGGGAACGGTCAGGAAAGATCAGCATGTCCCAGACGGACAGGCTGGCGCACCACACGCACACACCGGTGGGCTACCTCTACCTGCGTGAACCGCCGGACGACGACCTGCCGATACCGGATTTTCGGGCTGCGGGTGGTGAG
>WTGR01000885.1 GCA_011523485.1 Acidobacteriota bacterium | reverse complement strand
CGTAACGCAATCGACTCGCCCTCCTATCGGTCCGTACGGACCGCACGAGGAATGGTTCGCCCAACCCTCACTCCCGACTCGGCGGGAGGGCCGTCACCTCCACGAACCCATCGAAGGGAACACCGGGATCTGACAGTGCATTGGTATCCACGTTACGTACCTGTCGATGAGCAGCGGGCGCGCACCGTATCGGAGATGCTCGAGCTGCGTGCACGCGGCGTGCGGGTGCAGCCGATCGAGATCAGGGGACGCACCATCGCGCAGGGCTTCTGGGGCCGCCGTTGGTGCGAACACCTGGAATCGTTCTCGGAACATGCGGCCCGTCTCGCGCACGGGCGAGCCTACGTGCGCAACGGCTCCGTCTGTCATCTCGCGATAGACGCCGGCGGCATCGACGCGATGGTGGTCGGATCGACGCTCTACCACGTCGCCATTCGCATACGGCAACTCGATAGAGCGACGTGGACCGCCATCGCGAGAGCGTGCGCCGGAGAGATCGGCTCGGTACACGAGTTGCGGGAAGGTCGATTATCCGAACGAGTCGTCGAAGTCCTCACCGACCGCGACGCGGGCCTGTTGCCGCAACCCGGCGAGATCGTGCCGGAATGCGAGTGCTCCGACCGGGCGACGATGTGCAAGCATGCGGCCGCCGCGCTGGCCGGGGTCGGCAGCCGCCTCGATGACCACCCGGAGCTGCTCTTCCGTCTGCGCGGCATCGAAGAGGAAGAACTGATCGCCGCCGAGCCGGGCGGGGGGGTCGCCCCCCCGGCCGCCCGCGATCGCGAGGAGATCTTCTTGAGCGATTCGGGCGCCGGGAACGGCGAGTCGACGCTCGGCGCGGCTTCACCGGCGGCGCTGACCGCGCCCTCCCTGCCGATATCGAACCCGGCGGACCCGACGGCGCCCGAGACGCCGCCGCGCCGGGTGAAGAGAACGTTCACGTATCGACCGCCAACCGCAACCGCGAGCCTCCCGGGCTCCGCGCCGTCCGACAGCGGCGACGAGGCGGACGGATTTCACCCCACGGGCGAGTTGATCGTGAGGCTGCGCGAGCTGTGCGGGTGCTCGGTCACCGAGTTCGCCGACCTCATCCAGGTCACCGCGACCACGGTCCGCCGCTGGGAAACGACGTCCGGACCGCTCAACCTGCACGCCCGCCCGTGGGAGGCCCTGCTGGCGCTGCACCAGGAGATCGAGAGACACGAGGCCTGATGTACAGGAGGCACCTCATGACGCAGCGGTCCGTCACTCCGCTCGGCGGCATTGCCCTGGTTTCCGCAATCCTCGCGTTCTCGCCGGCCGCGACGGCAGGCCAGGACGGCAATCTCCGGACACCGGACGGGCAGCCCGACCTGCAGGGCGTCTGGAACTTCTCTACCGCCACACCGATGGAGCGCCCCGCAGAGCTGGCCGACAGGGCGACGCTCACGGCGGAGGAAGCGGCGGAGTTCGAGGCGCGGATAGCTCAGCAGCGGGCCGGGCTCGAATCCGAGCTCGAGGACGCCCCGCTGGAGGCGCGCCTCGGCTACAGCCTGCGCATCTGGTTCGAATGGGGCGACGCGCTCGAAGAGCGGCGGACGTCGCTCGTGATCGACCCGCCGAACGGTCGGATCCCGGCGGTCCGGCCGGAGGTCGACGTGCGGCGCGAGGTGGGGCGGATCCTGCGCGGCCGACACGCACACGGCCCCGAGGACCGGGGCATCTCCGAGCGTTGCCTGCTCGGTTTCAACTCCGGGCCGCCGATGACCCCGAGCGCCTACAACAACAACATGCAGTTGTTCCAGACGGCCGACCACGTCGTCATCCTCAACGAGATGGTGCACAACGCCCGCATCATCCCGCTCGACGGGCGTCCCCATCTGCCGGCCGACCTCCGCCAGTGGGTCGGCGACTCGCGAGCGAGCTGGGACGGCGGCACGCTCGTGATCGAGACCCGCAACTTCCTGCGCGAGACCTCCCTCGGCGGCTCGAGCGCGAACATGCGACTGGTCGAGCGATTCACTCGCCTGGACGCCGACACGCTGCGCTACCAGTTCACGGTAAGCGACCCGACCACCTGGACCGGCCCCTGGACGGCGCGGGTGCGGATGACGCGCACGGACGAGCCGCTCTACGAGTACGCCTGCCACGAAGGCAACTACTCGATGCCCAGCTCGCTGTCCGGCGCCCGCGCGATGGAGGCCAGAGAGGCCGCGGAGAGCGCCGGCGAGCGGCCGTAGTCCGCGTCTGGCGCGCACCGGACTGGTTCTCCATGGCCGCGCTGGACTGGATCGCCGTCGAGGGATTCAAGAGCATCAAGCGCATCGAACGCCTGCACCTCAACCCCATCAATGTGCTGATCGGGTCCAACGGCTCCGGAAAGTCGAACTTCATCGGCTTGTTCTCGTTCCTTCGCGAGATCCGCGCCGGGCGGCTGCGGGAGTACGTAATCCGTTCCGGCGGCGCGGACAGGATCCTGCACTTCGGCTCGAGGATCACGCCGGAGCTGAAGTTGGACCTGTCGTTCGGAGGTGAAACGAATCAGTACAAGATCAGGCTGGGCATTGCGGATCCCGACGAATTGGTTCCACTGAATGAAGACTGCGTCGAACAGAGTGCGACATGTGGCTCCGTCGGGGGTTACCGCGAAGCATGGATCAGCCACCAGGACCCGCATGGCCTCGATCCGCCGTTCGTCCACAATTTGCGCAGCTACCTCGACGGTTTGCGCGTCTACCACTTTCACGACACCAGCTCCACTTCGCCGATCAAGAAGACCGCCGACGTCGACGACAATCGGTTCCTGCGATTCGACGGCGGCAACCTAGCGGCGTTACTTTACTTCCTCAGCCACAAGCACGAGGACTCGTACGACCTCATCCGTCGCACCGTTCGGCTCGTCGCGCCCTTCTTCGACGATTTCCGCCTGCGCCCTCAAGCGCTCAACGAGGACAAGATCCGTATCGAGTGGCAACACGTCGGCTCGGACGCCTACTTCGACGCCTCATCGCTGTCGGACGGGACCCTCCGCTTCATGGTGCTCGCCACGCTGCTGCTCCAGCCGGCGTCGCTGCGACCCTCGGTGATCCTCATGGACGAGCCGGAGCTCGGGCTGCACCCTTACGCGATCACGATCCTGGCGTCGCTGGTCAGGCAGGCCTCCGTCGAGACCCAGGTAGTCGTCGCGACTCAATCGACGCTGCTGTTGGATCACTTCCGGCCGGAGGACGTTCTCGTCACCGATCGCGTAGACGGCGGTACGCAGCTCAGCAGGCTGGATGCCGCGGATCTCCAGGAATGGCTGCAGGACTACAGTCTCGGCCAGTTGTGGGAAAAGAACCACTTCGGCGGTCGACCCGGCCGTAGCGGCGCCGAGCGGCAGTAGGTCCGATGTCCCGGCTGCTGGTTCACGTCGAGGGCCAGACCGAGGAGACCTTCGTCAACGAGTTGCTCTGCCCGCACCTCACGCGGTTCGGGTGGTCGATGGTCAGCGCGCGCCTGCTGGGAAACGCGCGCCGCAGGGACCGGCGGGGCGGCATCAAGTCGTGGGGGTCCGCCCGGACCGAAATCGTAAGGCACCTCCGCGACGACGCCGGCCGGGTCGTGACGACGATGGTCGACTACTATGGCATGCCGCGCACGGGGTCGCGCGCATGGCCCGTCCGAGAACACGCCTTATCACTTCCGTTTCCCGACAAGGCGAGGACCGTCGAGGACGCGCTCTCGGCAAGCGTCCGGGAAGCCCTTGGCCACGGTCGTAACGCGAGACGATTCGTGCCGTACGTAATGATGCACGAGTTCGAGGCGCTGCTCTTCAGCGATTGCGCGGTGTTCGGACGCGGGATCGGCCGCCCCGATCTCGACGGCGACTTCCAGGCGATTCGAGATGCATTCGGAACTCCGGAAGAGATCGACGACTCGCCGGAGACGGCGCCTTCCAAGCGCGTGGAACGGCTGGTCCGCGGATACCAGAAGCCCTTGCTGGGCCCTCTTGCCGCACTGAAGATCGGGCTCGGAACGATGCGGCGCGAATGCCCGCACTTCGGAAGCTGGCTGGATCGACTCGAGCAGTTGCCAAGTACCGGGGCGTGAGCAACTCACCCTGCTTCAGGAGGCATGGGTGTCGAGCGGGAGCTTCACTTGCCACCTTCGAACCGAGCTTCGATCCCGGCTGACCCCATGCGGTCGAAGTCTTCGGGCACCGAGATTCTTCCGGCCAGAAATCCGAGCCGGCGTGCCTCTCTGGACACCTGCGTCTCCACGGCAATGACTATAACGACGGGCTTGCCGGCGCGCGTGATGATGAACGGGTTCCCCTCGGCAGCGGCGTCGACGAGACTCGTCAGATGTGTCTTGGCTTCGTCCATGTTGACGGTGCGCATCACTCCCTCCATCGCTCAGATTCCGGGATGTTACAGCCACGGTCCTCGCCCCCGCTCGCAGGATCTCGCTGGATCGGGCTGATCGCGAACCCGGAAAGAGAACGAGGCGTGCGAGAGCCACTGGATTCGGGCATCGGTGAACGCGGACGGGACGTTCACCGTCCTGAACGACCGCAACGGCCTTCAGCCGACCGTGCACTGCTCGCCGAGCGCGGGGAGCCGCCGGAGACGGCGCACGATTTCGTCGCGCGGCAGCGGCGCGTTGGTCAGGAACTCGCGATGGGTCCGCCGCCCGCGCCAGGCCGGGCGGCGCAGCGGCTCCGGCAGCAGCGCGTCGATCAGGGAGAGGTCGAAGTCGTAGAGCAGTACCCCGTGGTGGAGGAGGGCGCCGCGCAACCGCCGCTGGGCGTGCCCGGCGAACTTCCGCTCGCGAACGGCGAGGTCGGTCGACCGCGTCGAGACGCCGTCGATGGCAAGGACGCCGGCCAGCCTGCCGAGCAACCACGCGTAGCTGCGCTCGACATCGGCCAGCCAGGGGCGGGCGCCGAGCGACAGGACCAGTGCCACGTTCAGGCAGCCGGGACCGACGACGACCGCGCCGCCGCCCGATTCCCGGTGCAGCAACGGAATGCCGCGCGCGCTGCAGGTGGAAACGCGTACCCAGACGTTGGGTTCACCACACCGGGGCAATATCACGGCAGGCTCGGCGGACTCCCATATCAGCAGCCGCTCGCCGTCGTCCGCCGGGGCGGTTGAATCGCCCGCCTCCAACGCCAGGCCGTGGACATCGGCTCCGGAAGCGGCTGGGCCCGCCGCGGCCTGTTCCAGCCGGCGCAGTGCCTCGTTCTCGAGCGCGAGCCCGCGCCCGGGCGGCAGCGACCCGTGATCTTCGACCTGCATGGGGCTGCGCGGCTGTCGCGATGGCGCCCGGACCGTTGCGGGCGGTCGCATCGCCGCAACGGGCGCGACCCGGACGACCGGGCCGCGGTGGCGGCGCCGGTGTTCCAGGTACAATCCGGATCCACCGTGCAAGCACCTGAACGCTCCGGGCCAGTGTATCTGGACTGCGCGGCCACCTGCCCCATCGACCCGCGCGTGCAGGCGGAGTTGCGTCGCTTCAGCGAGGTGGATTTCGGCAACGCCGGGAGCCGCACGCACGCTCACGGTCGGGTCGCGCGGCAGGCGGTGGAACGCGCGCGAGCACATGTCGCGCGCGTGGCGGGCGTGCGCCGCAACGAGGTGATCTTCACGAGCGGCGCCACCGAGTCGAACAACCTGGCCATCCTGGGCCTGGAGGCCTTCGGTCGCACCGAGGCTCGCACCCATCTCGTCAGCACCACGATCGAGCACCACGCCGTGCTCGAGCCGCTGCGCGTGCTCGCCGCGCGCGGCTTCGATCTGACGCTGGTGGACCCGGAGCCCGGCGGTTGGGTCGACGCCGGCCGCGTGGCCGCCGCGGTACGCCCCGACACGCTGCTGGTCTCGGTGATGCAGGTCAACAACGAGACCGGCGTCCAACAGCCGATCATCGAGATCGCGGACCGACTCTCCGGATCGCGCGCCTTCCTGCACGTCGACGCGGCCCAGGGATTCGGCAAGGCGCTCGACGCGCTCCGCCATCGCCGGGTCGACCTCGTCAGCGTCAGCGGCCACAAGCTCTGCGGTCCGAAGGGAACAGGCGCCCTGCTCACTCGGCAGCGTGCCGGGCAACGTCCGCCGCTCACCCCGCTGCTCTACGGCGGGGGGCAGGAGCTGGGGCTGCGGCCCGGCACGCTGCCGGTGGCGCCGATCGCGGCGTTCGGCAAGGCGGCGGAGCTGGCGCTGAACGAGCACGCCGCCCGGCGCGAGACCGCGGAGCGCTTCGGGCGGCGGCTCCTCGCAGGGCTGGCGCCGCTGGGGCCGCGCGTGCACGGCGATCCCGACCGCCGCCTGCCGTACATCCTCAATCTCTCGATTCCCGGCTGGGAGAAGGAGACGCTGATCGAGGCCTGGGCCGATCTGGCCGCCATCTCGGACGGCGCCGCCTGCACCTCGCAGTCCTACACCTGCAGCCACGTGCTGGCCGCGATGGGTCTGTCCCCGGAGGACGAGGCCGGCGCCGTGCGGCTCTCCTGGTGCCACCTGTCCGAGGCGCCGGACGTCGAGGCGATGATCGGCGCCCTGGTCGCCGGCGCCGCATCCGGAGCCCCGCGGTCATCATGACGACGTCGCCCGCGAGCCGGTTCATCCGCTACAAGCGCTCCCGGTTCGCCACGCGGCTCCCGGTCGACCACCGCTACACGCGGTCGCACTACTGGCTGAAGCGGGACGATTCGGGATGCTGGCGCATCGGATTGACGACCTTCGCCACCCGCATGCTGGGCGACCTAGTAGAATGCACGTTTGCGGTGGGACCGGGCGACCCGGTCGAGATCGGCCAACCGATCGGCTCGATCGAGGGCTTCAAGGCCGTCTCCGACATCTACGCCGTGGCGTCGGGACGCTTCGTGGGGGCCAACGAAGCCCTGGACACGGACATCACGCTGGTCGAATCGGCCCCGTACGGCGACGGATGGCTCTACGTCGTCGACGGGACGGCGGATCCGGAGAACCTCGACGTCGGCGAGTACGTGCACGTGCTCGACGCGACGGTCGACCGCATGCTGGCGAGCCGCCGCGAGGGGGACAAGGATGCCTGACCTCGAACCGGAACCGAAGACACGCGGGTCGGACGAAGCGCGCGCCCGCTACGTCATGGTCGGCGGCTTCCTCGGGGCCGGCAAGACGACGGCCATCATCCGGCTGGCGCGGTTCCTGACCGATCGGGGCCGGCGCGTCGGGTTGATCACCAACGATCAGAGCGTCGGCCTCGTCGACACGACCCTCGCCCGCGCGCAGGGCTTCCCGGTGGAGGAGATCACCGGCGGCTGCTTCTGCTGCCGGTTCAACACCTTGATGGACGCGGCGGACCGGCTGAACGCCGAGGCGCGGCCCGACGTCTTCATCGCCGAGCCGGTCGGAAGCTGTACCGACCTGCGGGCCGCGGTCAGCTATCCCTTGCGGCGGATGTACGGAGACGCGTTCGAGATCGCGCCGCTGAGCGTGCTCGTCGACCCGCTTCGGGCCCTGCGGGTGCTCGGTCTGGAAGCGGGCCGGTCGTTCTCGAAGAAGGTGCTGTACGTCTACGACCGGCAGCTCGCCGAGGCGGACGTCATCGTGGTGAACAAGGTCGACCTGCTCGACGGGACGCGCCTGGAGCGCCTGCGGGAGGCGCTGGCGACCCGGTATCCGCGGGCGGACGTGCTCGCCATGTCGGCCCGCGCGGGAGACGGCGCGGCGTCCTGGTTCGAGCGGGTGACGCGCGGTGCGATGGGTCTCGGCGCGTCCCCGGACGTCGACTACGCCGTGTACGCCGAGGGCGAGGCGCTGCTCGGCTGGCTGAACGCGACGGTGCGCGTCTCTTCCGGCACGCCGTTCGACGGCAATGCCCTGCTGCGCGACCTCGCCGGACACATGGCGGACGCCGTCGGCACGGCGGAGATCGCACACCTGAAGATGACGCTGACGGCGAAAGAGCTGCCCTCGGACATCGCGGTGCTGAACCTGGTCGCCGGCGATCGGGACGCGGAGCTGGCCCACACGCTGAAGGCGCCGGTCGACGCGGGCGAGCTGATCGTCAACCTGCGGGCCGAGGAAGACCCGCAGCGCCTGCACGACGCGGCCCTTGCGGCCCTTGCGGCGTGGGAGACGGGCGGCGCCGGCCGCCGGGCCGCCATCGACCACATCGAGCATTTCCGGCCGGCCAAGCCGACTCCGACCTGGCGACTGGCGACGGCATGAAGCGCGAGAACGAGGCATCGGCGGCGGCCCCGAACCTGGTCTACTGCCGTTGCGCCTACGCGCGGGTGGTGCCGCGGCAGGTGAAGGACGACGTCCTCGAGGCGCTGTCCGCCTCCGGCGTCGACTTCGACGCCGTGCCCGACCTGTGCGAGATGTCGGCGCGCAGGGACCCGCGGCTGGCGGAGATCGCCGGGGGCGAGGGGGTGACCATCGCCGCCTGCTATCCCCGCGCCGTGCGCTGGCTGTTCTCGTCGGCCGGGTCGCCGCTGGACAAGGAACGGGTCACGATTCTCAACATGCGCGAAGAGACATCCGAAGCGGTGGCGGCTTCGATGCTGGCGCCCGACGGAGACGGCGCCGGCGCGGCAGCCGACGCTCCGGACACGGATCCGCCGGGCGACGCCGGCCGGTCCGCGACGAGCCGCTCCGGCGACGGCGGCGGAGGTGAGCGATGAGCCGCACCAGCACCCTGTCACTCCCCGTGTTGCGGGTGGCGCTGTACGAGGGCCGCGGCGCCGAGCCGCTGGACGGCGCGCACCGCTTCGCCCTCATGCAGACGCTGCTCGACAAGGGCTACCGGGTGACCCGCGTCGGGTCGGGCGCCGCAACCGCGGCCGCCCGCGCCGACGACGGCAACGCGCTGGCCGTGCTCGGCCGTTTCACCGAGCGCCAGCCGGCCGAGGCGGTCGGCGCCGAATCCGGGGGCCGGGTCTGGTTCCGCGACATCGGCGACCAGACGCCCGATGGGGTGGCGGCGCTGGTCGAGGCCATCCGGGCCGATTGCGAGGTCCACGAGCCGGGCAAGTGGAAACCGTGGTTCCCGGTCATCGACTTCGATCGCTGCACCAACTGCATGCAGTGCCTGAGCTTCTGCCTCTTCGACGTCTACGGCG